>NZ_JBNAFX010000003.1:0-264963 GCF_049800895.1 Leisingera sp. S232
ACTAAGGCAGAACTGGATGGCCGCATCGGAGAAGGTCTCCGGTCGTCCGCGTTTGCCGCATCGCTCGGCGAACCAGGTCATGTCGCGGTCAAACCAGACCAGCAGAGAGCCGCGCTTTCGAAGTGATGCGTTATAGTTGGACCAGTTCGTTGTTCGATAGCGGGAAGAGGCAGGCTTCGGCATGCCGCCGATCTAACCTACGGGATTCGCAAAGTGAATCCTCTACGGCCTTTGTGCAACAACGCCCTTTGCAACTCCTTTGTTCCTAAATTGAAAGGTCGAAGCCTCGGTCACGTGATCGGCTGAGACATCGAGTGCCATTGTTACGTTTCATGGTGTGTTTGATTTTCGAAGCCAGTAGGCTGCGCTCATTTGCATGGTTACGGTGAAGTTTCTGAAACTCACGCTGTAACTGGCGGCGTTCTTTCATCTGTTCCACGACCATGAAGTCGCGCTGTTTCTGGTCGCGTTCTGCTGCTTTGCGGGCCTCCAGTTCGTTTTGTTTCTGGATGGTCTTGGCTTTTCCAGTGATCCGATCAAACAAACCACGCATGCCTTTATTCAGGCGATCTGAACGTATTTTGGTTTCTTCCGCCCAGCGTTTGGATTGGCCATCTTGTAGCTTCTGCCGCTCTTCGCGGTGGGCTTTGACCATACTGAGGTGTTTGTCGCGCAGGGGATCAAGCTCACGGTTTTGGCGGTCCTTGATCTGGACGATATAGCCGCGCATTTGATCCGAGACTTTGCTGCGGATCGTTGAACGGGCCTCATCAACGGAAGGTAGGTTCTCGGGTGAACCGAATTTTGTCCCTACATCCTTGGCCCTGAGGCCCGTCCATTTCGGGATCGAATAGACTTTGCCATCGACATCCAGCGCCACGAAACCACGCCGATCACCACGAGCGAGGAAATACCCGCGATCTTCAAGAGCATTCTTGAAGCCGATTTGGCTGTCGCACCGCTCCCATGCCTGCTGGAACGCTTGCTTGATTTCGCGCGGATCAACACCTTGACGCTTGGCTTGCTGCCATTCTTCGAGCGTGAAGTTCAGAGGGCTTTTGTTGCCGTAGGTCGCCAGACCATCGGGCAGTTCCCATCCGTGATCCAAATACAGATCACGCGACAAATCCCGCAAGGTCAGTTTGTACCGTCCAAGATGGATGGCTTTCAGTTCATCGCCATCTATACGAGACCAGACCACATGTGCATGACGCCGACCTTCTTTTTCATGCACAACAATGGCACGGGGCTGGCCATCCAGCCCCAGCTTTTGTTCTGCGCGATCTGCGGCCTCAAGAAATTCGTTTCCGGTGGCAATATGATCTGTGGGTGGGTTCAAGCTCAGCGAGAACATAAAACGTTCACACTGGGTCGCCTTGGAAATGGCATGGGCTTCTGAAAGGGCTCCGCTTAAGTTGTACGAGATAAATCCACGCAACTCTAGCAATGAGACATGATCATTGTCACGATCATTCATAAGGTGATCCGACAGCGCCTTTGCACCTGCGCGTTGTGAGCCTTTGAGGATCATGACGACACCCCCAAGGCTTTCATCAGCGTTGCCCGCATCCATGTGACTTCAGCCACAGCGCGTTTGAGATCCTCTTCCAGTTCAGGATCGACAACCAACGTTCCCTGATTGAGGTGTTTGGCGATTTGGTTGAGATTGTTGGCCTGCCGTGTCTGGGCGAGACGAGCTAGCACTTCGGCAAGAAGCTGTTGCTCCGCAACAGGTGGTTTCCGCCGACTACGATATTTGGGAGCTTCGTCGGCAAAAACCACGGACTTGATATAGGACGCCAGCGGCATTGCCCCAGCTTGGGCTTCAAGCTGCTGACGTTCTTCTGGGGTTCGTCTCAATGAAAACGGAGCACGTCGCGGCGATTTTTGATCTGCTTGCAGGGTCATGGGCGCGGCCCCCGCAAGTGATGCTTGTGCTCTTTGAGAACCTCGTTCCAGTTCTCCAGATCCTTGAACAAAGTGTTCGAACAAAGATCGGCTCTGTCCGCCATAATCCCATATTGGTTCAGATCGGCTCGTTCAGATTGATCTGTTCAGTTTGACCCGTTCAGATTGCCCGGTTCATCGTGGCGCTCAGCAGTGTTGCAGAACACGGCCGATATGGCAGGCTTAACTCAATCTCCAGTCATTTTTTTCTTGCTTTGCAACCAGTGGACTTATGCAGGTCGCGGCCTTGATTCGTGGTTTGCCGGAGGATGTTTCACCGGTTTTGGGAAACAAAATTCCGAAATGACATCAATTACCCTCTGAAGTGGCGCCAATCTCCACGAGAGGCCCGAAGTTTGTGGCAAACTGCAGTCGGCCTGCCTTCAAAATTCCATGTTTCGGATTTGGAAACCAAACCGGCGCTGTACTCGGTCTCAGATGGCAAAAATGATCTGTTTGACACTTTTTTCGGTGGGTTTTGACCGAAATCTGGAAACAGTCAGCCTCAGGCGCGGCAGCCACAGCCGGTTATCAATAGGCCCGCCTGCGGAATCGTGAGGAGTTTAGGCAATTTTTTGGCTTTGTGGGCTGCCAGGGCTAAAGTATTCATGAATGAGCCCATTGGGGGGTATGTTCTGCAAGCTGTTGGACTGTGGTGGACTGCTAAAATTTAGTTCAAGTCTTTGTGCCGCGATACGCGCACTTCACTGATCCGAAAAGGTTATGCAACCCGGCTGCGTGCTGCATTGGCACGCAGACCAGAACGCTTGCGCGGTCTGGCCCTCTGCCTGCTTGGGCTTGTGGGTTTTGAAATGGCATTCTGCGTGGCTGCGCAGTTGCCTGGCTGGTTCAAACGATGGGGCTTGGGACCAGCCAGGCGAGGAGAGGGTGAAGACAATGAGCGACAACAATCCGAATCCGGAGCTGGATGGAATTGTAGAAGGCACTGCGGGCAGTGACCTGATTGACGGAGCCTATACTGGTGATCCCGAAGGGGACATGGTCGACAACGCAGATGCAATTGATCCGTCGGTGGGACCGGATGATGATGTCATCATCGCAGGCGATGGGAACGACAGCGTCTATGCCGGCGCAGGCAGCGATACCGTGGAGGGTGGCAGCGGCGATGATCTGATCCTCGGCGATGGCGTGTCCGGCACCACAGAACCGGTCAAGATTACAATCTCTTCCACCAGCTCCGCCTTCACGAACACCGTCTTTGCCTACACCATAGATCCGGACACCGGCGCGATCAGCAACATCGTTGAACTGTCGCAGGATGCCGCTGCGGATGTCGGCGAGACCTATACCTATGATGCTGCAGTCGGTGCAGTGGTCGGCGTCGGCATCGTCAGCCCGCATGGAACTTACTACTCCTCTGGCTATGGCAGCAACGCAGACCTGAACCCGGACGGTCTGGATCATACCAAGGGGATTTACGAATTCCCGGACGGCTCGGTTCAGCTGGGATTTGAAGACCTGAACAATCTGGGCGACCGTGACTTTAACGACGTCAAGCTGATCATCGATCTGGGCACCTCTGGCACGTCGCTCGACACGGCACATTTCGACTATTCTTCGGACCCTGTGGATCCGGTTGTGCCAGGTGACGACAGCCTGACCGGCGGCGCGGGCAACGATACCATTCTGGGCGGCGGTGGAGATGATACCATTGACGGCGGAGACGGCTCGGACTCGGTCGAAGGCGGCGACGGTGACGATGTAATTGACACCTCCAAGGACAGCGGCGTGCCGCTGCCGGACCGCGGTTTCCCGGGCTACACCGGCACCGATCCGGATATTCCGTTCATCCCGGCCGATGCCGATCCCTATGATGACCGCGATACGGTTCTGGGCGGCGCCGGTAATGACACTATTTCCACCGGCGATGATGCTGACCTGATTGATGGCGGCACCGGCATGGACGTGATCGATGGCGGCATCGACGATGACACCATCGACGGCGGTTCCCAGGCGGATGTTATCATCGGCGGCGAAGGCTCTGACAGCCTGCTCGGCGGCGGCGGCAGCGATACCATTTATGGCGGTCTGAACCCGTCCTTCCCGGATGGGCTGAACATCACCGACGACGGCAGCGATGGCCGTCCCGCAGATCCGGATCCGACCAACGGCATGGACACGATCGACGGCGGTTCGGGGAACGACCTGATCTTTGGTCAGGATGATGACGACGACATCGCCGGCGGCTCAGGCAACGATACCATTGATGCCGGTATTGATGACGATATCGTTCGCGGCGGGGCAGGCGATGACCTGATCACCGGCGGCCAGGGCGCCGATACCCTGTCGGGCGGCGCCGGACGCGATACTTTCCTTGGTGGCAATGACGGCGACGAGGTTGACGGCGGTTCGGGCGGTGACGACTTTGATACGCTGGATCTGACCGGAACCGGCCCGTTTGAGCTGACCGGCGTCACCGTCGACGCCGACGGCAACAGCCTCTCGGGCACCGTGAATTTCCTGGATGTTGACGGCGGTGTGACCGGCTCCATGACGTTCGGCGAGATCGAGCAGATCATTCCCTGCTTTACGCCTGGCACGTTGATTGCGACGCCGCAGGGCGAGCGCCGGGTCGAGGATTTGCAGGCCGGCGACCGGGTAATCACCCGCGACAACGGCATTCAGGAAATCCGCTGGATCGGCAGCCGCACATTGGAGGCCCATGACTTGAAAGGGGCGGCCTATCTTCAGCCGGTTCTGATCCGTCAGGGCGCCTTGGGCAATGGCCTGCCGGAGCGTGACATGATGGTCAGCCCGAACCACCGGGTGCTGGTTGCAAACGACAAAACCGCGCTCTACTTTGAGGACCGCGAGGTGCTGGTGGCGGCAAAGCATCTGACCGGGCTTGCAGGTGTCGACAGTGTGGAAACCACAAAAGTCACCTACATTCATTTCATGTTCGACCAGCATGAGGTTGTGCTGTCCGATGGTGCCTGGACCGAAAGTTTCCAGCCCGGCGACCAGTCCTTGCGCGGGCTGGACAATGCGCAACGCAACGAACTGTTTGAACTGTTCCCGGACCTGAAGTCGCAAAAGGGCCGTGAAGGCTATACCGCAGCGCGCCGGTCGCTGCGCAAACACGAGGCGCATCTGCTTGTGCACTGACAGGTGCAGCTGCCGTTTTGGGGGAAATGGCGGATAAGAGCGAAGCGCAGGAAGGCAGGGTCTCGTACCCTGCCTTCTCTGCATTTTACCGGGGTTCAGCGGCGTTTGCGCCAGTCGGCCCAGGCCTCGGGCGTGTCCAGATCCGTGACAGCGCGGCGGTCGGGCAGGGGGACCGGTTGCACAGTCTCAGCCTTCAGCACGCTGCGGGCGCCTTGATCGCCTTGCAACGCCTTCAGCGCCGCAAAGCAGCGGCTTGGAAACAGGACCGGGTGCCCGGGAGTGCCGTCTGCTGCCGCTGCGCGCAGGACCGGGGGGGTGGGGCCTTGGAAATGGGACGCCAGCTGCAGCATGTCCTGCGTTGTGATCTCTGGCATGTCAGATGGAAGGATCATGACGCCCTTGATGTCTGATGGCAGTGCAGAACAGCCGCGGCGGATGGAGGCGGCCATGCCCTCTGCGGCATCCGGGACCGGCACCTGGATTGCACCGCCAGCGGCGGCTGTGCGGGGGTGCGGGGACCTGGGCAGTGTCACATAGACCGGCAGCCCGGTCAGGGCCGCCCGGCGGCACATAAGGGCGAGCAGCGGCTGGCCGTCCACCTGCTCCATCAGCTTGTCGCGGCCCTGCATCCGGGAGGAGGCGCCGGCGGCAAGCAGGAGGATGGCGATACCGGTCATGACAGTTCAAACCTTGGCGTTTGGCCGGGCTGATGGAAGCCTCCGGCGGGAGTATTTTTGCAAAGATGAAGAGGCGGTGCCAGTGAAAGCTGCATAGGTCAGAAAGGGTGACCGAATGTTTCGCGCGCGAAACATTCGGGTGCAGGCACTGACGTATGTGTTGCGCAAGTTTCGCGGCGTCAGCGTGCGCTGCCTTGGCAACAGGGCAGATACAGGTCAGTTTGTCTGACCTGTATCACATGTTTTAGGGTCAGCCGCGCATCCGGGCGCCGTCTGCGTCGAACAGTGGCTGGGTGATCAGGCGGGCCTTATACATCTTGCCCAGGATTTCGATGTCCACTTCCAGCCCTTCTCTGGCTTTCTCCGTTGGGACAAATCCCAGTGCGATGGATTTCTGCGCGTGGTGGGAATAGCCGCCGGAGGTGCAGAAACCCACGACCGCACCGTCGATCCAGATCGGTTCATAAGCAACCACATCGGCATCGTCGGCATCTACCTCAAACGCGCAGAGCTGGCGGGCGGGGCCTGCGGCGCGCTCGGCTTCTGCTGCGGCGCGGCCGATGAAGTCCGCGTTCTTCTTGAAGGAGATGAAGCGGTCGAGGCCGGTTTCTGCCGCGGTGTAGTCAGGTGAAAACTCGCTGAGCCAGGAGCCGAAGAATTTGTCCAGTCGCAGCGACATCATGGCCCGCATGCCAAAAGGCATCATGCCGTGGGGCTGGCCTGCAGCCCACAGCGCATCCCACAGGGCGCGCTGGCTGGGCAGGTCGCAGTAGATCTCATAGCCCAGATCGCCGGTGTAGCTGACGCGCTGCACGATGCAGTCGGCCATGCCCACGGTCAGGCGGCGCACATCCATGAAGCGCATCTCGGAGATATCCTGCCTTGTGCAGGCCTGCAGCACCGCGCGCGCCTTGGGGCCTGCGATCTGGAAACCGTTGCGGGTGTCGGAGATGTTTTCGAGGGTAACGCCCGCGTCCATATTCTGCAGGAACCAGCGCATGTGGTAGGCTTGGCTGCCATAGGAGGCGGTGAGCTGGAATTCGTCCTCTGCGAGGCAGGAGATGGTGAAATCGCCGATCAGGCGGCCCTTGGGTGACAGCATTGGCGTCAGCGACAGGCGGCCCACCTGCGGTACGCGGCCGGCCATGATGCGGTCGAGCCAGGCGCGGGCACCGGCGCCTTTGATCAGGTATTTGCCGAAGTTGTGGACCTCGTTGATGCCGACGTTGTCGCGCACCGCTTTGACCTCGCGCGCGGTGGCGTCAAAAGCGTTGGAACGGCGGAAGGACGGGGTCTCGTAGCGCGGCTCGTCCCCTGTCGCGAAGTAGTTTGGAACTTCCATGCCATATTGCGCGCCCCAGACTGCGCCCATGCCGTCAAAGATGTCATACATCGGGGTGGTGCGGAACGGGCGGGCAGCGGGGAGTTCCTCGTTCGGGTAGGCGATGGAGAAACGTTTCTGATAGTTTTCAATGACTTTCGGGCGGGTATAGCCCGGGGTGATCCAGTCGCCGAAACGAGCGGTGTCCATTGCAAAGGTGTCGCGTTCGCATTCGCCGTCGATCATCCACTGGGCCAGCATCAACCCGACGCCGCCGCCCTGGGAGAAGCCGGCCATGACGGCGCAGGCGGACCAGTAGTTGCGCATGCCCGGCACCGGGCCGACCAGCGGGTTGCCGTCCGGGGCAAAGGTGAAGGGGCCGTGGATCACCGATTTGACGCCTGCGGCTTCCAGCGCCGGGAAGCGTTTGTAGGCAAAGGCGATGGAATCTTCGATCTTGTCGAAGTCGTCGGGCAGCAGTTCATGGCCGAAGTCCCACGGCGTGCCGTCCACGGCCCAGGGTTTGCAGGGCTGTTCATAGAAGCCGATGCAGAGGCCGCGGCCTTCCTGGCGCAGGTAGCTTTCGCCGGCCGGGTCCATCACATGCGGGTGTTCGCCGCCGCCGTCGATGATCTGGGCAATCATTGGCACCTCGTCAGTGACGATATACTGGTGCTCCATCGGGTGCAGCGGGAAATAGACACCAGCCATGGCGCCGACCTCGCGCGCCCAGAGGCCGCCTGCGTTGACCACATGTTCGGCGTGGATTGTGCCCTTGTTGGTGACCACATCCCAGGTGCCATCGGGGCGCTGATTGGTCTCAACCACTTTGCAGTGGGTCTCGATCGTGGCGCCGCCCATGCGCGCGGCCTTGGCATAGGCATGGGTGGTGCCGGAAGGGTCCAGGTGGCCGTCGAGCGGGTCATAGAGGCCGCCGACAATGCCGTCGATATTGGTGACAGGGGCGATCTTCTTGATCTCCTCGGGGGAGACGATTTCGGTTTCCAGCCCCATGAAGCGGTGTTTGGCGCGCTCGGCCTTCAGCATGTCGAAGCGTTCCTGGGTTTCCGCCAGGGTGACGCCGCCCACATGGTGCAAGCCGCAGGACATGCCGGTGATGTCTTCCAGCTCTTTATAAAGCTTGATGGTGTAGCCCTGCAGCGCCGCCATATTGGTGTCGCCATTGAGGGTATGGAAACCGCCCGCCGCGTGCCAGGTGGAGCCGCTGGTCAGCTCCGAGCGTTCGATCAGCATGACGTCCGACCAGCCGAGCTTGGTCAGGTGGTAGAGGACAGAGCAGCCGACGACGCCGCCGCCGATCACTGCCACGCGGGTAGTGGTTTTCATGGGTCCCTCCCAGATATTAGGTGCTGCCTGCATTCTGTACAGAAGTGAACAGTAGTCCAGAGGAAAATCGGCATGGCGTGTCGCCTGCGTGGCGGTCGAAGGGGGGATGTTACTCAGATGTGCGGAAGCGGCTGTTCTGGATGAGGAAAATCGCCGTCAGGGGGGCAGCCAATAGGATCACGCCGACCGTGATCAGCAGCATGCCGAGCTGGGAATAGTCGGCAGCTGTGGTGACGGCGCCTGCCGAATCTGTGACTTCGCGGGTGACGACGAAGATTTCATTCAGGTATTTGGTGCCCAGGCTGGAGGCCGAGAGCGCCAGGTTGGTGAAGGAGGCCATGACGGCAAAGAACGTGGCCTTGAGACCTGAAGGTGCGTTGCGGGCAATCCAGGCGAGCATCGGGATCATGGCGACCTGGCCCAGCGGCGATTCCACGGCGGTATCAACGACGGCAATAAAGCGGGCATCGACAATGCCGCCGGTCAGGGCGGCGGTCCAGTGGTGGGCGCCGTAGTAAAGCGCGATGTTGGGCAGGCTGAGGACGGCCTCGGTGATTGCCAGGAAAGCAACGATCCAGGCGATCGGGCGGCTGGCCATCAGCGGGCGAAAGACCAGCATGCCGGCCAGTGTCAGCAGCGAGGTGATGAGGGAGAGAACCGACAGAAACTGCTGGTCAAAGCCCAAGATGTCGATTTCAAACCAGGTGGCGCCGGGGCCGCGCAGGGGCGTGGCGCGGTAGACAAAGATGATGATGGCGGTGCCGATCAGGGCGCGGGCGTGGTCCACCGGCAGGACGGAGACCAGCTGGCGCATCAGGAACAAAACGATGGCCATGGAGCCGGCAAAGACGATTTCCTGCGAATAGGGCACATCGCCAAGCCCCACGGCCAGCGACAGAATGACAAAGGCGCCGCCGCCGATGAAATACCAGTGGTTCGGGGTGACCGGATCACGCGGCAATTCCAGGCGGGCGCGAATGTCTTCAGCGGCGACGCCTGCGCGGCGCAGCTGGCTGGCCTTGGACCGTTTCTGGATGATCGCCAGAGCAACGCCTGACATGGAAATCAATGGGATCAGCAGGGCAAGGGTGAAAACAAAACCGTAGAGCGCGCCTTTGCCTGCCTGGGGCAGGGCATCGGCGCCGTCGAACAGGGCGACATTCAGGGCAGCGGCGGCGCTGGAGCCGCTGATCAGCGCAATGCGGCCAAAGGTCTGCATGGTGGTGTGCAGGGATTTGGTCTCGGCTTCGGGCAGCGGGGCGCCATTTGCGTCCGTATGGGGTACTGCCTCAACCGACATGGCATCCGCCACCACGTCCTGCAGCACAAATCCGCAAGGCGCCAGCAGGGCGGCGGTGACATACCAGGCGCTGAGCGGCATCACGGCGCCCATCCTGGCAGGCTCCATCACAATGGCTGCCAGGATGCCAAAGCTGGCCGCCATCAGAATGGCACCGGCAAGGATCAGCAGGTATTTCCAGCGCCAGATCAGATCGACCAGATGGCCGAGCGGCATCTTCAGTGCCCAGGGCAGGCCAACCCAGAACGCCAGCCCCGCCAGAAATGCGGCCGACAGGTCCAGATATTCCTTGACGTAAAAGGATGCGGCAACGGTGGTGATGCCCTGGGCGCCATAGGCAAAGTAAATCAGCAGCGGCGGAACAAAGGACCAGCGCAGCTGGCGCAGAAGCTCCAGCACGATGCTGTCAAACCAGCCCCAGACAAAGGTTGCAGCCCGGGTCATGAGCGCATTCCGGTTATCCGCTTGCCAATCAAGACAAGGGCCTGATCTTGAGTTCGGTCACGCGGTTGCCTTCGCGCGCTGTGACTTCGAACCGAAAGCCGTGGAAGGAGAACACCTGCCCTTTGACCGGGATCATCTGCGCCTCGTGGATCACCAGGCCAGCAACGGTGTTGGCCTCTTCATCCGGCAGGTTCCAGTCGGTGGCCCGGTTCAGGTCGCGGATGGTGGTGGCGCCTTCGACCAGATAGGAGCCATCGGTGGTTTTCCTGGCGGCGCTTTCCTCGGCCGGGTCGAATTCGTCGGTGATTTCGCCGACGATCTCTTCCAGAATGTCTTCCAGCGTGATCAGGCCCTGCAGGGCGCCATATTCATCCACCACAAGAGCAAAATGCGAACGCATGCGTAGGAACTGGCGCATCTGCTCGTCCAGGGTGGTGGTTTCGGGCACGAAATAGGGGGCTTTGGCCACCTGGCAGATATCAAAGGATTTCAGCCGTCCGGCATCCGCGCCGGCCCCGCCGGCCTGCTCATACATGGCACGAAACAGGTCCTTGGCGTGAACCACGCCGATGATGTTTTCCTGCTCACCGCGGAACACAGGCAGGCGGGTGTGCTGGCTGTGCAGACATTGCTCCAGAATGGTCTCTGCTTCTGCATCCGCGTCGATCATCTGGATGTTGGAGCGATGCAGCATGATTTCCTCGACAAAGCGGTCGGAAAGGTCCAACGCGCCCAGAATGCGGTCGCGGTCCTCTTTTTCCACCACGCCTTCGGAGTGGCCAAGCTGCAATGCACCGGCAATCTCCTCGCGCACTGCCATGATCTGGCTGTCGGGATCGATCCGCACGCCGAACAGCCGCAGCACACCGCGCACCAGCAGCCGGACAGTGCCGACAACAGGCGCCAGCACGGTGACCAGTACAGAGATGACCGGGGCAACGGCTGAGGCGGCCTTTTCGGCGTTGGAGATAGCATATGTCTTGGGCAGAACTTCGGCAAAGATCAGCACCAGCAGAGTCATCACCAGTGTGGCCAGAGCCACGCCGCTTTCGCCGAAGGCGCGGGTGAACAGGGCCGTTGCCAGTGATGTGGCCAGAATATTGACCAGGTTGTTGCCCAAGAGGACAGAGCCGATCAGCTTCTCGCTATCTTCGGTCACGCTTAGCGCTTTTTGCGCGCCGTTTGATCCTTTGTCGGCCTGGCTTCGCAGTTTGCCGCGGGAGGCGGCGGTCAGCGCGGTTTCAGAGCCGGAAAAGAAACCGGAAAAGACGAGGAGCAGCACAATGGACCCGGCAGTGATCCAGAAGGCGCTGTCGAGAACGGTGGAGGCAGTGTCCATGAGGGGGTCAGGTATCCGGCTGTTTTTTGTTCGCTGTATTTATGGGGTCTTAGCGGCGGCGCTTCAAGCGTTGCCGTCCGCCAGCGGGTGATGTTCCAGCACCAGTTCCTGCAGCCGGGCGTCCAGAACATGGGTGTAGATCTCTGTGGTGGCAATGTCGGCGTGACCGAGCAGTGCCTGAATGGCGCGCAGGTCGGCACCATTGGCAAGCAAGTGAGTGGCAAAGGCATGGCGCAAAGTATGCGGCGTCACCTTGTCCGGGGAGATGCCGCCGGTGACAGCCAGCTCTTTGATCAGCAAATAGAACCGGTGCCGCGTCAGGTGGCCAGATTTGCCGCGGGACGGGAACAGGAAGCGCGACGGCGGGTGGCCTTTGGTTTCGCGTGCGGCATCAGCCTCATCGCGCACCAGCAACCACACCGACAGCGCTTCGCGGGCGGGCGGCGACAGCGGCACCATGCGTTCCTTGCCGCCCTTGCCCAGGATCAGCAGCATTCTGGGGTCGCCGCGGGCAGCAGAGACCGGCAGGGAAACCAGCTCAGTCACCCGCATGCCGGTGGCATAGAGCAGCTCCATCAGACAGGTATTGCGCAGCCGGTCGGCCTTGGTCCGGCCGGTTTCGCGGGCGGCCTCCAGCAGCCGGTCAACCTCGATCACCTCCAGCGTCTTGGGCAGGCGCCTTTCCCGTCCCGGCCCGCGGATCTGGATCGCAGGGTTGTCCTCGCGCCAGCCTTCCTCGAATGCAAAACGGTAGATCTGCTTGGCAGCGGACAGCCGCCGCGCGCGGGTGGAGCGGGCCAGACCCTGGGCGTCGCAATCGATCAGATAGGCTTCGACATCATCCTGTGTGGCCGTGAGAAAACTGCGATTGCGGTGCTCCAGCCAGGCGGTCAGGTCCTTCAGGTCACGGCCATAGGCTAGGAGTGTATTCTGAGAGGCGCCGGCCTCTGCTGCCTGGGCATCCAAAAAGGTGGAAATCCACTGGAAATTGTCTTGGGGTGCAGCCATGTCAGTCGCGCTCCAGCAGCATCAGCTGCAATGAGGCCCGCCGCGCGGTATCTTCGAGGCCAACGGCGCGGAAGGCCGCCAGCGCAGAGGTCAAATCGCCAAGATTGCCGTCAGCCCCATGGGCAAACAACACCATGCTGCGCAGGATCGCCTCCCCCAGCTGGCCGTTGTCCAGCAGCCGCCGGATGGCGGGCTGAACGGGTGTGTCTGTTCTGAACCCCAGCGCAATGGCTTCCGCCAGCTGTGAAGGGGCGGCGGCATCGCCAGGGCGGCCCTGTGCAAGGGCGGCCAGAAAATGATCTGCTGCGCCAGAGGCCTGCACGTCATGGGCCGCGGGTTCGTAGCCTGGCGACAGAAGCCGGATGCGCCAGGCCAGTTTGGCGGCTGGTCCGGTGAGCTTGGCCTGTGCCAGCGGTTCGGCGAAAATATCGGCGAAGACGGTTTCCGTGCCGGCGGTCCGCATGGCCTCCCAGGCGCGGGGCAGGGATGTGGCGACAGCTTCGGCGCTGCCGGCGTTCAGGTCGCTTTCCAGCCTCTGCACGGCTGCAACCCGGTCCCAGATGCCGCCAGATGCGGCGGGTTTGCGGGCGCTGAACAGGCCAAGATACTGGTTCGCATTGAGCGCCCCGCCGCGGGCCAGCCGTTCAGCGGCTTCCAGCTGGGCTTTCCAGCCTGCAAGGTCACGCAGGTCAGCCGCAGCGAAGGCAGGCGGCAGCGGTGCAGTGGGCATGGTTTCGCCAATGGTCTCAAACAGGCGGAACGTCAGCGGGTCCGGGTGTGTCGGGCGGCGCAGCGGTGCTGCGGCTTCAAACAGATCGGAGTTCAGGAACCGGTCAAGCAGATCCATCTGGCCCTGTGGCAGCAGCTCCAGCGCATCGGCGGTGTCCAGCATCAGGGCCGCCGTGGGCCAATCACTGCGCCGCGCCGCGCAGAAAATTCTGGCGGCGTAGCTGTCAGACAGATGCGGCGCCGCGGTGAGCGCCGCACAGGAGGCGTCCTCATTGCCGGTGAGCAAGGTGGCATCGAACCAGCGGGCAAAGCGGTCTTGGCTGTCGGTGGGGCCTGCGTGTTCTGCCAGGGCCTGGGCCGGGTCGGTTGCGCCCAACGCCAGAAGCCGGTCGAGGCGGGCCAGAAGAATCCGGTCGCCAGTGGCTGCAGGCGGGCGGGTTTCCGACAACAGCAGGGTAAACAGCAGCGCCTGCATCGCCGGGCTGCCGCGCACCGGCACGGTTTCAATCAGATCGGTGATGTTCTCGGCTGTGCTGCCGCGCCACAGGTCGGTCGGCAGGCCGGTTGCCGCAGTCGGAACCAGGCCGATGGGCGGCAAAAGTGTCTCCAGCGGGGTTACTGATACCGGCGGCAAGGCGGCAGTGCCCGCAACAGGCGGCTCCAGCAGTACGGTGCCTGGGAGCCCGGCTCTGGGCGGCGGCTGGTTCAGCCAATCGATTGCCGCCAGCGGCTCATTGGCAAAGGCGCTGCCTGCCAGCATCACCCCGGCGGCAGCCGCCTTAATCCGCATTCAGCACCACCGGCTTTCGCACTTCGGTGCTGGGCGCGCTGAAGTCCGCCCCGAACCAAGGTCCCACATAGGCATAGCCCACCAGAGCGATTGCAGCCAGAACCGCCAAGTAGACCAAGTACTTAATCAATCGCCCCATGGTGCATCCAATGCCTGTTTCCTGCTCTTTTGCCCAAGTTATATATTCCCTTTTCCGCAAGATCACGTCATTCACTGAAGAATGAGCGAAAAAGAGCAAATCAGCGGCCAGAAGGCAGCAGCGGCGGTGCCGGGCAACCTGAAGAAGACCATCGTGATGGTGGGCATGATGGGGGCTGGCAAGACAGCCGTGGGACGGGCCCTGGCGGCGCGGCTGGGGGCGCCGTTTCTGGACAGCGACCATGAGATCGAGGCCGCGGCCAATATGACAATCCCGGAAATATTCGCCCGCGACGGCGAGCCGTTTTTCCGCCAGAAAGAACGCCAGGTGATTGCGCGGCTGCTGGAAGAGGAGCGCGGCGTGCTGTCCACCGGCGGCGGTGCGTTTTTGGCAGAGGAGAACCGGCAGGTGATCACTGCCAAGGGGCTCTCTGTCTGGCTGAATGCCGACCTTGAGGTGCTGTGGAACCGGGTGCGCCACCGGGATACCCGGCCGTTGCTGCGCACGGCCGACCCGCGTGCGACACTCAGCAACCTGTATCAGCAGCGGGTGCCGCTGTATTCCAAGGCTGATGTGTCAGTGGTCTCTGACGGGAAGGCCTCGATCGAGACGATGGTGGACCGCGTGCTGGAAGCCTTGAAGGCGCGTCCCGATGTATTGGAGTGGAAGTGATGGAACGCAGGGTTCATGTGCCGCTGGGCGAACGCGCCTATGATGTGGTGATCGGTCCTGGCCTGCTGGCCCAGGCGGGAGAGCGGATCAAACCCTTGCTGAACCGTCCGCAGGTGGCGGTGCTGACGGATGAGACAGTGGCGGAGAAACACCTGGAGGCCCTGCGCGCCGGGCTGGCCGCTGCAGGGATTGCAATGACCGCGCTGGCGCTGCCTCCGGGTGAGGCGACCAAGGGCTGGCCGCAGTTCACCCGGTCCGTGGAATGGTTGCTGGAACAGAAGGTGGAGCGCGGCGACGTGGTTGTTGCCTTTGGTGGCGGGGTGATCGGCGATCTGGCCGGTTTTGCCGCCGCTGTGCTGCGCCGGGGCGTGCGGTTTGTGCAGATTCCGACCTCGCTGCTGGCGCAGGTCGACAGTTCGGTCGGCGGCAAGACCGGCATCAATGCGCCGCAGGGTAAGAACCTGATCGGTGCGTTTCATCAGCCCTCGCTGGTGCTGGCGGATACCTCAGTTCTGGAAACCCTCACCGCGCGGGATTTCCTGTCCGGCTACGGTGAAGTGGTGAAATACGGCCTGCTGGGCGACGCAGACTTCTTTGCCTGGCTGGAAAATCACGGACCTGCGCTGGCCAAAGGCGATGTGACGGCGCGGGTTGAAGCCGTGGCGCGTTCAGTGCAGATGAAGGCGGACATCGTGGTGCGCGATGAGACAGAGCAGGGCGACCGGGCGCTGCTCAACCTGGGCCATACGTTCTGCCATGCGCTGGAGGCCGCCACGGGGTATTCGGACCGGCTGCTGCATGGCGAGGGCGTGGCGATCGGCTGCGCGCTGGCGTTTGAGCTTTCCTCCAAGCTGGGGCTGTGTTCGCAGGAGGATCCGAGCCGGGTGCGGGCGCATCTGAAGGCGATGGGCATGAAGACCGATCTGGCCGACATTCCGGGCGATCTGCCGGGTGCAGAGGCGTTGCTGGAACTGATGGGGCAGGACAAGAAGGTGGTGGCAGGCCAGCTACGGTTCATCCTGGCGCGCGGCATCGGTGAGGCCTTTGTGACCGGCGACGTGCCGCCGGAGACGGTGCTGGACGTGTTGCGCGGCGCAGGCGCCTGAACCGGGCATCATGTTGACGACAAAGTCAAAGGGCAGCCGCAGCGGCTGCCCTTTTTGCATTGTCGTGCGGAGACCGGTTCAAGCGGCGGAGCTGCTCAGGTCCTGATCCCAGCTGTCATCTTCCGCATCAAAATTGATTTCCATCGGTGGATGCGCAGCGGGGGCAGGCAGGGCACTGCCTGTTGATCCGATGGTGAACTGGGTCACCTGCTCCCTCAGCTCCTGGGCCTGTTCTGACAAAGAGGTTGTCGCCGCGGTGGTCTCTTCAGCCATGGCTGCGTTCTGCTGTGCCATCATTTCCAGCTCGCCGACAGCTGAATTGACGCCGCTCATCTGTGCCGACTGCTCTTTCATATTGCCGGCAATTTCGACCACCAGCGCGGAAATCTCGACCACCTGCTCGTTCACAGAGGCCATGGCCTGGCCGGCCTGATCCACCAGCGCGGCGCCGTTTTTGACCTGTTCAGAGCTGCGGGCGGTCAGTTCGTCGATCTGCTGCACCGCATCGGCACAGCGCTGCGCCAGCATCCGGACTTCAGAGGCAACAACAGCGAAACCGCGGCCTGCTTCGCCTGCGCGGGCGGCTTCAACCCCGGCGTTCAGCGCCAGCAGATTGGTCTGGAAAGCGATGTCCTGAATCACCTTGGTGATTTGGGAAATCTCCTGCGAGGATTCCTGCAGCTTGTCCATGGCGGTGATGGTGTCCTTGACCACCGCGTCGCAGGACTCGACGCCGTGCTGGGCGCTGTCTGCCAGTTGTTCGGCGCGGCCTGCGTTTTCAGCGGAGCGCTGCACATTGCCGGTCAGCTCGCCCATCGCTTGGGTGGTCTTCTCCAGCGTGGCCGATTCCGCCTCGGTGCGGTGGGCCAGGTCCATGGAGGCCTCTGCGATGGACTTGGTGCTTTCGTCGACGCTGCTGGTGAGCTCTGCAATCACTGAGACCGCTGCGCTGAGCGCCGTAAGAGAATCGTTGAAGTCCATCCGGATCGATTTGAACTCATCGGGGAAGTATTCCTCGATCGGGTTATCCAGACGTTTGTTCTGCAGATCGGAAAGGGCGGCACCGATGCTGCGAGTCACGGTCATGATTTCCGCGCGGCGCTCTTTTTCCTCTTGCACGCGTTCTTCCTGCTTGCGCTGGGTGACAGTGCGCAGATCCACGACATTGCGCGCAACTTCGCCGATCTCGTCGCGTCGGTTTGCGCCGGGGACCTCAACCTCGGTTTCGCCAGAACCAAGCTTGTGCAATGCCGTGTTCAGAATAGACAGGCCTTGGGTGATGTTGCGGGCAATCGCTACACCAAGCAGCAGGACGCCGGCCAGCATGACAGCGGCAAAGATCGCAACCTCTGTCAGAAGCAGTTTATTTTGGGCGTCAAAGTCGGCGATGTCATGTTCAATGTGTTTGATCAGAAGCATTTCCTTCTTCTGCAGAACGTCGATTGCCTTGGAGGCCGCCGCAAACCATTCTTCGGCTGTGACGCTTTCCTCGCCGCCGCCATACAGAATCCCGTTGCGCAGGCTGTCGAATCTTTTCATTGCAGGATCGGTAAACAGGGCCTGGACGGCCTTGCGGTCTTCTTCGACGGCTAAGTTGTTAAAGGTGCGCAGGCGCTCCTTGAACAGCTCATGATCGGCAAAGAAGGATTCACGGTCCTGTGGTTTCCAGCCATGTGCGAAACCCACAACGCCGGCGGCGCGTTCCAGCCCTGCGGCGTCGATCGCAAGCATGAAGAACGAGAGAGCCATGGCTTCCTGCGCAATGCGGGGGTCGTCAATTTTCCCGGCCATCGCCAGACCAGTCTGGATGAGCGCCGCGTTCAGCTCTGTGTAATAGGCGACCAGCTTTTTCAGCTTCAGGGAGTGGGTGTCTATTTTCTGGCGGATGTCTTTCTTGCGTGTCAGCTCTGATTTGGCAATGGTGATGGCCTCGCGACCTTCTGGGGTGAGGTAGGCCGGAACAATATGGCTGATCTCTTCGAGATAGGCCGCCATTTTGGCATCGTTTTCCTGACGGACCTTGACCAACCGGTCCGGGGGAGAGCTGGCGGCGCTTTCAAGATAGACCGCACTGAGCCCGCGCTCCAATTGCAGATTGTGGACAAGACTGCTCATATGCTCCAGCACATTGCCGGCCTGGGCGGTGTCTACTTGTGCCTTGCGCTGCAGATCAAGCAGTGTCTGCCCAATGAACCAGAGGCTAAGCAGCATCGGTGCTGCCAGGAGAATCCCGATCTTGGTTCTAATCGAGAGATGCTGCAGAAAACGCAAACTCATATTCCGAATCCTTGTTGAACCTTTTGCGATAGTTTCATTCATGATCCTGTATATGTCTTAATATATGGCTATCCGTCTTGGCGGTGCTGCTGGCGCCCGGCAGTGGGAATGCCGGGGCCGAGTTCAGCACGCGCAGCCTGTCCAGCAGTGGCGATGGGCTGATAGGGTATTGAAATATAATATGAATTCGAAATGCATCATTGACCGACTGACGGCAGAGCGCCCGCTGGTCTACGCGGATGCAGGCAGCTGCTGATGGGGACTGGCGCCGGACTGCAGAAGAGCCGAACAGTCCATGAAAAAACCGTGCCGGAAGAAAAATACCCTCCGGCCAAGGGGCCGGAGGGCTGTGTCTGAAAACCGTCTGTTTCCTGTGATTCGCGCGCAGGCTTTAGAACGGGATTTCGTCGTCGTCGATGTTGTGAGAGGCGCCGCCGCCAAAGCCGCCGCCCTGTGCACCGCCTTGAGAACCGCCCTGGGATCCGCTGTCGTAACCGCCGCCGTAGCCGCCGCCCTGATTGCCGCCGCCATAGCTGCCACCGCCACCGCCCTGGCCGCCGCCGCCTTCACCGCGGCCGTCCAGCATGGTCAGGGTGGAGCCGAAGCCTTGTAGCACGACCTCGGTGGAATAGCGGTCCTGGCCGCTTTGGTCCTGCCATTTGCGGGTCTGCAGCTGGCCTTCGATGTAAACCTTGGAGCCTTTGCGCAGATATTGCTCGCAGACGCGCACCAGCCCCTCGCTGAACACCGCAACAGAATGCCATTCAGTCTTTTCACGGCGCTCGCCGGTGTTGCGGTCCTTCCAGGTTTCCGATGTGGCAATACGCAGGTTGCAGACCTTGCCGCCGTTCTGGAAGCTGCGCACCTCCGGGTCGCGGCCCAGATTGCCGATGAGCATGACTTTGTTGAGAGAGCCGGCCATGAAGTTCCGTCCTTTATTTCCTGAATGTCCTGTCATTCGCCGTCCGGTGCGAATCCGTCCGGGCTGTTTTGCCAGCACACTATAGACCCGGGCAGGGTGAGGAAAGCAGCTCTCTGGGGATGGTTTTATCGTTGTTTGCGCACCGGCGGGGGCTTCTTGCGCCTGTGTTGCTTTAAATTTGCTCCGCATTAGCTATATTTACGCAAACTGGGACAGGATCGGGACAGCGGGAATGCGCAAGGCCGTAGCAGGGTTGGTTATTGCCATGGTGGGAGCAGGGCAGCCTGCGGCTGCGGATGTTCTGAGCACGAAGAACCGCAGGGATCTGTTTGCCGCCCATACACGGGTTCTGGATGGCCGCGCGGCGACACAGTACAAGAACTCTGCCCGGCTGCAGCCGCAGACCTACAGCATCCCTTCTGCAAGCGGCACGCTGCCTTACAGCGGCAAGTACCGGGGGCAATACCTGGAGATGGCCCGCGCGGCAGCGCGCCAGCATGGGGTGCCCGAGGATTTGTTCCTGCGACTGGTGCAGCAGGAGAGCAACTGGAATCCAAATGCGAAATCGCACAAGGGGGCGCTGGGGCTGGCCCAGCTGATGCCTGCCACGGCGCGGGGCTTGGGCGTGAACCCGGCGGTGCCGAAGCAGAATCTTGAAGGCGGCGCCCGCTATCTGGCGCAGCAGTTCCGCAAGTTCGGATCCTGGCGGCTGGCGCTGGCGGCCTATAACGCCGGACCGGACGCGGTGCAGAAATACGGCGGTGTGCCGCCCTACAAGGAAACCCAGAACTACGTCAGGAAAATCTGGGGCAGCTGAGGCTGCGCGGCTGTTAACTTGTGGATAACTTTCCTTAATGCCCCGTTAACTCCGCCGGAGTGTCAAGCATTTGCCTTAATTTTTCATGAATTTGGCGCCAGGTTCTGGAGGGAATGCAGTGTATATCAACAGCTTTGATGAACGGCTTGAACGGATTGACTGGGAGCCGAGCGCGGTGCCCACCCGCCAGATGATCGACAGCGTACTGGCAAGCCGGCTGCAGCTGCAACCGCGTGGCGCAATGCTGAGCCTGGCCGGGGCCGTGACAGGCATCTTGATTGGTGTTGGGCTCAAGGGCATGATGGTGCCGGGCTCTCCCTGGGGGCCGGGCACGGGGCTGGTCGGCGTTGCGGGCAGCGTTTTGGCGCAGGCCGGATTTGCGGTTTCTGTTGTTTCGGCCCTGATGGCAACGGTCAAGGGCTGCAAGGCGCCCCGGCTGATGCAGTTTGCCTCAATCAACTTGCTGATGATCGCAGTTCTGCTGCTGAGCTGAGAGTTTTCGGACCCCATGGGAGTGGGGAAAGTGGAGAGGCCCCATGTGCTGCCCAGTGGCTGCATGTGGGGCTATTCCTTTTGCAACGCTAAAGATTTCCAACTTATGGGCGAAACCGGATCTGACCTGACCGGGTGCGGCTATCTGGTGAGTGGCGCGATATTGACCCTGCGTGACGCCGGATATTCGCCGGCCGCCGGGATGTCTGTTGAAACGGCAGAACACTGACGGCGGGCAGGGCAGTTGGCCGATGCGCTGCATATCCTGCTGCCTGCACTGCGACGGGCGCCCGGCAATCTGTGCATGTCAGACATGACTGCGACATGCTGTATCCGTCTGGGCGCCAGCAGACCGGGCAGGAACGCAAAAGGGCGCCACTCCAGAAGAGGGCGCCCTTTTTCTTTGGCAGCGGTGTCTTACTCCGCAGCGATCTTGATCACCGGTTTCATGCGCTCCAGTACTTCGTCGCTGAGATGGCATTTGATCTGGTGGTCGCCATCCAATGTGCGCACCGGCGGGATCTCCTTCTCGCACAGTCCGCCCGGCACTTCGGATTTCCAGCGGCAGCGGGTCTGGAAGGGGCAGCCCGGGGGCGGGTTCATGGCAGAGGGAATGTCGCCCTCCAGAACAATATGCTCCTTCTCGATGGAGGTGTCGGCAATCGGCACCGCCGACAAAAGCGCTTCGGTGTAGGGGTGGTAGGGCGGTGAGAACACCTGGTCGGTGTCGCCCAGCTCCACCACATGGCCCAGATACATCACCATCACCCGGTCGCTGAGGTAGCGCACGATACTGAGGTCATGAGAGATGAACAGCAGTGTGGTTTTTTCCTCGCGCTGGATTTCCATCAGCAGGTCCGTCACGGCCGCCTGCACCGACACGTCCAGTGCCGAGACCGGTTCGTCGGCAACCACGATACGGGCGCCGCCGGCAAAGGCGCGGGCGATGCCCACACGCTGCTTCTGGCCGCCCGAGAGCTGCCGCGGCATCCGGTCGGCAAAGGCGCGGGGCAGCTTGACCAGGTCCAGAAGCTCCAGCATGCGCTTGCGCCGTTCGGCCTCGGAATTGCCGATGCCAAAGATTTCCAGCGCGCGGATGATCTGGCGCCCGACGCTCATCGACGGGTTCAGCGTGTCGAACGGGTTCTGGAACACCATCTGCACGTCCGAGACGGTGCGGGTGTCACGCTCCTCAATTGGCGTTTGCTCGATGTTCTGATTGTCGAGCAGGATCTGGCCTTCGGTGGCGGTCTCCAGCCCCATCAGCACCTTGGCAAAGGTGGATTTGCCGCAACCGGATTCGCCCACAATGGCAAGAGTTTCGGATTCGCGGGCCTCGAAACTCAGGGTTTCATTGGCCTTGACCACTTTCTTCTCGCCACCGCCGAACAGCGCATTGGCCGCGACTTCGTAGTATTTCTTGAGGTTGTCCATCTTGAGGACAACCTTCCCGGGCGCGGTCTTTTCCTTCTGTTCGGCCAATGTGATCGGTGCGTTCCAGTCGATCTCCTGGAACTTCAGGCAGCGGGTTTCATGACGGTCGTTGCCATGCACCGGCGACATCGGGATCACCATGTCCTGATCGCAGCGGCCTTCCTCGAAATAGTCGCAGCGTGGGCCGAAGTTGCAGCCGTTTGGCCGTTCGTGGGGCAGCGGGAAGTTGCCGGGGATCGCTACCAGCGGGCGCGAGTTCTTGTCGGCACCGGGCAGCGGGATCGAGCGGAACAGCGCCTGGGTATAGGGATGCTGCATCTCGTCGAACACGTCGTGGATCGATCCGCGCTCCACCGCTTCGCCGGAATACATCACGCAGAGCCGGTCACAGGTTTCCAGAACCAGACCCAGGTTGTGGCTGATAAACAGCATGGAGGTGCCGTATTTCTTGCCCAGATCCTTGACCAGCTCGACGACGGCAGCTTCAACCGTCACGTCCAGCGCGGTGGTGGGCTCATCCAGGATCAGCAGCGACGGTTTGGACATCAGCGCCATCGCAATCACGATCCGCTGCTGCTGGCCGCCCGACAGCTGGTGCGGAAAGGAATTCAGCATCCGCTCCGGGTCGGGCAGGCGCACGTCGGTCACCACTTCCAGCGCCCGCTGATAGGCTTCCTTTTCGCTGACGCCTTCGTGGATCATCGGCACTTCCATCAGCTGTTTGCCGATCTTCATCGCCGGATTCAGCGAAGCCATCGGCTCCTGATAGATCATCGCGATTTCATTGCCGCGGATGTCGCGCAGCTCCTCGGCGCTCATCTCGGCCAGATCGCGGCCCTTGAACTTGATGGTGCCGCCGACGATGCGGCCGTTTTTGCCAAGGTCCTGCATGACGCCAAGCGCCACGGTGGATTTGCCGCAGCCGCTTTCTCCGACCAGGCCGACGGCTTCGCCGGGCTGCACGGTGACCGAGAAGTCCATCACCGCGGGAATTTCGCGCAGGCGGGTGAAGAAGGAGATCGACAGCTTGTTAATCTCAAGGATCGGGCCGTCATATTCTGCCAGTTTGTTCATAGTTTTGTCTCCCTGTTGGAGCTGGAAGGGAATTCATCCCTTTCTTCTGGCTCCAAATATCCCGGGGGTCCGGGGGCTGGCCCCCGGTCCCACCGGTTCGGATCAGTCTTTCAGGCTCTCTTCGCGCAGACCGTCTGCCAGCAGGTTCAGGCCAAGAACCAGCGTCAGCAGGGCAAAGGCAGGCGCCATAGCCGGGTGCAGATAGACCGACAAGAGCTTGCGGCCGTCATTGATGGTCGAGCCCCAGTCCGGGCTTTCCGGCGGCAGGCCGAGGCCAAAGAAACCCAGCGTCCCCAAGAGGATCGTGGTGTAGCCGATACGCAGGCAGAAATCGACGATCAGCGGCCCGCGTGCGTTGGGCAGGATTTCCCACAGCATGATGTACCAGGGGCCTTCGCCGCGGGTCTGGGCCGCAGCCACATAGTCGCGGGTTTTGATGTCCAGCGTCAGGCCGCGCACGATACGGAACACCGTGGGCGAATTGACAAAGACCACCGACACAAAGACCACCAGAATACCGCCGGGGATGTCAAAGAAGTCAAGCACCTGGGGCAGGCCCCAAATTGCGAAATCTGCAGTGTTGACCAGATAACCTGAGTTGGAGACCAGCTGCAGGTAGAGCCAGATCGCCAGCACCAGCACACCTGCCAGCAGCGGGTTGCGCAGCTTGGGGCGAGTGTAATAGCGCGAGTTCAGCAGCACCGTGATAAAGATGATCGGGAACATGAACAGCACGATGGCCATGTAGTTCGGAACACCGGTTGCTACGATTTCCGGCGTGACCAGCAGGTAGAACAGCAGGATTACAGGGAAGGCCAGGATCAGGTTGGCGAGGAAGGAAATGAACGTATCCAGCTTGCCACCATAGTAGCCTGCGGGCAGACCCAGGGTGATGCCAACCATGAAGGCAAAGATCGTGGCCAGCGGGGCGATCTGTACGACAACCCAGGCGCCTTTGATCAGACGGCTGAACACATCGCGGGCCAGGTTGTCACCGCCCAGTAGATACCATTGGTAGGTGCCTTCTTCGGCGCCGCGGATCGCGGTGCCGGGGGCCTTGTTTTTCATGCCGGAGATCTGGTTCAGCGGATCATGGGTGACGATCATGTCCATCGCCCCGTAGATGCCGGTGAACACCCAGAACATCACCATGCCAAAGCCGATCATTCCGATGGGACTGTCAAACAGCTTGCCGTAAAGGCCAAGCCGGCGTTTGAAGGACATCGAAAAGATGAACAGGATCAGAAGCGAAACCCAGACCGGAGCAAGCTGATAGAGGATCCGCCCGGTGATTTCAATTGCGCTAAGAGGTTCCATATTTTGCTGCCTTCCTTAGGAGATCCGGATCCGCGGGTTCAGATACACATAGCCGATATCGGAAATCAGCTGCGTGATGAGAACCACCAGAACGGAGACGACGGAGACGCCAAGAAGCAGCTCGATGTCATTGTTGCCTGCGGCTTGAACCAGGGTCCAGCCAAAGCCTTTGTAGTTGAACAGGGTCTCCACGATGACAACGCCGTTCAACAGCCATGGGAACTGCAGCATGATCACCGTGAAGGGGGCGATCAGCGCATTGCGCAGGGCGTGTTTCATCACGATGTTCGGGAAGCTCACGCCCTTCAGGCGGGCGGTACGGATGTATTGTGCGGTCATGACTTCGGTCATGGAGGCGCGGGTCATCCGGGCGATGTAGCCCATGCCGTAGAGAACGATTGTGATCACCGGCAGGGTGAAGTTTTCAAAGGTCGGGTTTTCCATCGCACTGGTTGCGGTGCCCTTGAACCATTTCAGGCCAATGGCAGACGAAGAAAAGACCGCGATAAAGATAACGCCGGAGACATATTCAGGGGTGGCCGTGGTGGTGATGGCAACGGTGGACAGCGAGCGGTCCATAACCGAGCCTTCGCGCATACCCGCAAGCACGCCGAGTATGAGGGCCGCAGGCACCATGATCATCATCACGCAGAACATCAGGAATCCGGTCAAGCCGAGCCGAGTTGCAATAATTGAACTGACCTCATCCTTGAAAACGCTCGAATATCCCCAGTAGCCCTGCAGAATGCCGCAGAAGCTTGGCGCTTCAGCAGGATCGCTTCCGGGCAGGATGCACCGGCCCGTCACATTGCCCTCTTCATCCACGTGCTGATAGGACGGCGCCAGGCCGACCCACTCGAGGTATTTCTTTGGCGTGGATTGCAGATAGCCGCCTTTTTCAAGCCAGCTGGCGACCGCTTCGTCGGACATTCTGAAGTTGCCCTGGGTCTTGGCGAGTTTTTCGAGGTTTGGATAGAGGTTCGTCATAAAGAACACGACGAACGTCAGGCAGAGCGCTGTCAGGATCATGACTCCGACGCGTCTGAGGATGAACAGTCCCATGGAATGCCCCCGTTGGTGGCTGTACGCCTTGTGTTAGGCCAGTTGGCAGGCCGCTATTTGCGGCCTGCCGGGCTTGTCAGCGTTTTCTTGCGTCCAGAAGCTGAGGGCCGCGCTTGGCAGCGCGACCCGCGGGCCGGATCAGGCTTTGATGGCCCATTTGTAGATCTGAGGCAGGTCGGCAATATGCTTGTCCACGCCGACGACGCCGTCGGTGTGGTGGCGCATTGCGGTCCGCCAGTAGGGCTGGATGGTCACGCCTTCGTCGATCATGATCGCCTGCAGCTTGCCCATCACTTCGCGGCGCTTGTCTGCGTCGGCGATCGAGTTTGCTTCGGCGAGCAGGCTGTCGAACTCTTCATTGGCAAAGCCGGATTCGTTCCAGGCTTCGCCGGAGCGGTAGGCCAGCGCCAGAACCTGGGTGCCCAGCGGGCGGTGGTTCCAGTTGGTCGAGCTGAACGGATATTTCGCCCAGTCATTCCAGAAGGTGGAGCCCGGCAGGATGGTCCGTTTTACCTTGATGCCTGCATCGCGCAGCTGGGCTGCGACCGCATCGGTGGTGTTGCGGCGCCAGTCATCGTCGATGGAGAGCAGTTCGTGCTCGTAATCGATCATGCCTGCTTCTTCCATCAGCGCCTTGGCTTTGGCCGGGTCGAAGGGGAGGCGGGTCACCGAGGGGTCGTACTCGGGGTGCATCGGGCCGACATGGCAGTTGTCCGCCGGCAGGCCGTAACCCGACATGCCCAGCTCAAGGCAGACATTGTTGTCCACGGCCATCGAAATCGCCTGGCGGACGCGCTTGTCCGCATAGGGCTTTTCGCCGTTGACCTCTGCCAGCTGGTTGGGGCGGATCACGATGGTGAAGCCGGACGGAATTTCCGAACGGGTCAGGCCGATGCTGTCAAAGATATCGACATATTCGCCAACCGATTCCCAGTTCATGTCGATTTCTTCGGCTTCATAGGCCGCCAGGAAGGCTGCCGGGTCGGTGCCGTAGTCGATGAACTCGATGCGGTCCAGATAGCCGCCCTTGCCTGCGGCGGTGCCCCACCACTCGTGGCCTTCGTTGCGCACCAGGACAGCCTTGACGCCGACATCCATGGATTCCGGCAGCATGTAGCCGGTGCCGATCGGGTTATCCAGCATGGTGTCGCCGCTATGGCTGGCGTGGGTGATGGCTGCCGGGTAGTCGGCCATGCCCGGAATGATGGTGATATCCGGTGTCTGCGTTTTCAGAACAACGGTGTGGCTGTCGGCAACGGTGATCGCACCGTCGGCTGCCTGGCCGGTATCCGCATCGATGAGGGACGCCATGCGGCCGGCCATCGAGTTGCCTTCGAGGCCCTTGTCACACCAGCCGGTGATGTTACGTGCCACATCTTCGGCAGTGAAGTCGTCGCCGTTGTTCCACTTTACGCCCTTGCGGACATGCAGGGTGTATTCGGTTGCGTCGTCGTTGACTTCCCAGCTTTCCAGCAGCATCGGCTCAAACGAACCGTCGCTGTTGTATTCGACCAGATATTCCAGCCAACCGGCTGTGAATGTGGAGATCTGGGTCCAGTCATAGGTGCGCGGATCCTTCAGCGCGCGCACTTCCATCTGCATGCGCAGAGTGCCGCCCTGCTGCGCGTCTTCAGCCGCCTGCACCGGGGCTGCCATGCCGATCAGGCCATAGGCTGCGACAGAGGTCGCACCCAGTGCTGTTGCACGGGACATGAATTCGCGGCGGTCGAGCTTGCCTTCCAGGACTTCTTTGGCATGCATCTTGACGGCCCAATGTACCGGGGCTCCGTTGATGGTGTCTTTTGTCATTTAGTAGGTCTCCCTGTCGTACCGTTCGGTTTTGTTTGTCGAAACGGATATTGGCCCGGCGGTGGCCAGGCGATTTTGGTTCGAGTTTTGGATTATAGTTTCCCCATGCCCTCATTCGGGCAGAGATAGCACGTTTCGTCAATGCACAGTTTCGTCGTTTCCGCGTAAAAATACGACATTTTTGGGGTCGCTTTTTTGAATCCGGCCGGCATGCAGCTGCATACTGTTCAATACTGCCCAGTATTCGGACTGTTATAGCCCGAAAATGGCGGCCTGATTGGTCCGATTTCCGGAATTCTGTGAAGCTTCAGGCTGTTGCATCCTGTTTTGAGCAGAATCACGTAACCCGCTTGGGGTCTGGCCGGTGTGCTGCGCGATGAAACGGGTGAAATAGGCGGCACTGCCGAAGCCCAGCCGTGAGGCGATGTCGCGAATTGGCAATTCGGATTTTATCAGCAAAGACCGCGCTGCATGCAGCTGGCGTTCTGTCAGCAGGGCAGCCGCGGTTTTGCCGGTGACGGATTTGCAGACTCGGGTCAGATGTGTCGGCGTCACGTTCAGGGCTGCGGCGTGCGCGGCCATGCTGTGATGCCCTGCTTGGGGGCAGGCGATGCGCTGGCAATAGGCCCGGCTCAGCCGTTGTGCTGCGGAGTGTTTGCCAGTGGATTGTTTGCCGGTGTTGTCCGGATGGCGGTGCAGGGCGACGGCAGCCAGTTCGCAACGCGCCTGGACAGCACGGGTCCAATGCGGCTGCTGTGCGTCCTGCTCGCGGCTTATGGCCTCAAAATGTCCGGCCAGGCCCGTTTGCTCCTGCAGGCTCGCGAACCGCTTGTGAACCGGCGCATCCGGGAATGGCGACAGCAGGGGGCCGGACATAAACAGCACCTGGCCCAGGCATTGACGGTTGAAATCCGCAGCCCACAAAGCGCCGGCAGGGATGAAGATCACACTGTGCAGGCCAAAGCCGCGCTGCATTCCATTCAGCAAAAGGCGCCCCTGGCCGCGGGTGATCCAGATCAGCAAATGGTGGCTCCGGCTGTGCGCCAGACACGTCTGCCAGCTGCCGTCTGAAGTCAGCCTGACCAGCGGTGCAGTGTGGAACTCTTTGGGCGTTTCTGAATCAAACGGCATCAGCACAATTGGGCAGAGGAACCAGTGTCGGTGGCTGAAACAGGTCACAGATCACTGATTCTGGCAAGTTTCCGCTTGGAAAAGCGCAAAATGTCTAAAAATTGTCAGGCTGAGGCCGACGCCTTCTGCTCAGGCCAGCGAAACTTGGTGCCAGTCTTTCATCCGGGCGCGGAACCAGCTGCGCTGGCGTTTGGCAAACTGCCGGGTGGCAACGGCGGCGCGCTCTTTGGCCTCTTCAAGCGTCAGACGGCCTTGGGCGTAGCCCATCAGTTCCGGCACGCCAATGGCTTTGCAGGAGGGCAGTGCGGCGTCAAAACGGTCGCGCATGGCTTCGATCTCTGCCATGGCGCCTTGTTCCAGCATCAGGCCAAAACGTTTGCGGATGCGGGTCTCCAGCCAGTCCTTTTCAGAATTCAGGACCATGGCCGTGCAGCCCTGCAGTGGCAGCGCCGGGGGCGGGGTGCCGTCCTGCCAGCTGGCCAGCGGGCGCCCAGTTGCTTTAAGCACTTCCCAGGCGCGCTGCACCCGGGCGCGGTTTTGCAGATCGATGCGGCGGGCAGTCTCTGTGTCCAGCTCTGCCCGCAGGGCTTCTAAAGACAATGCGTCGCCTTCAGCCCGCACCGCCGCCGGTGTCGCCGGGATATCGGCCATACCTTCGGTCAGAGCCGTGAAGTATAGCCCGGTACCCCCCACGATGATAACCCGGTCGGGGCCTTTCAGCAGCGACAGCACCTCGCGCAGCCAATGACCGGCAGAATACTCCGCGTCATGCGGTACATGTCCGTACAGCGCATGCGGGGCCTGGGCCTCTTCCTCTGCCGAGGGGCGGGCGGTGATCACCCGCCAGCAATCATAGACCTGACTGGCATCGGCGTTGACGATGACACCGCCCTGGCGTGCGGCAATATCCAGCGCCAAGGCCGATTTGCCAGAGGCGGTCGGCCCTGCGATCAGAACGGGAAGGTCCGGGTCAATGTCAGGCAAGTTCATCCGGGTGCGGTCCATCTTTATGTCCGGTTCCGGAAAACTGTCCGCAAACCGCGCTGCGTGGATTGAAACCGGCAGCGAATTACTCCATTTTGCGCGCAAACTAACCCTCACATCTTCTGGAGCGCAACATGCCTCAACCGCAAGACAAGCCGGAGCTGCATCCGGCCGCCGCCTATAAACGCGTCATGCTGAAAATTTCGGGCGAGGCACTGATGGGCGATCAGGGGTTCGGCCTGCATCCGCCGACCGTGCAGCGTATCGCGAAAGAAGTGCAATCGGTGCAGGAAATGGGTGTCGAGATCTGCATGGTGATCGGCGGCGGCAACATCTTTCGCGGGCTGTCCGGCTCGGCGCAGGGGATGGAACGCACCACCGCTGACTACATGGGTATGATGGCCACGGTGATGAACGCGCTGGCGATGCAATCGGCACTGGAGGGAATTGGCGTCTTCACCCGGGTGATTTCGGCGATCCGCATGGATGAGGTGGCTGAACCCTACATCCGCCGCCGCGCTGTGCGCCACCTGGAGAAGAAACGGGTATGCATATTCGCGGCCGGTACCGGCAACCCCTATTTCACAACTGACACTGCAGCGACACTGCGCGCCAACGAGATGGCCTGCGAGGCGATCTTTATGGGCAAGAACGGGGTGGATGGCGTCTATGACAAAGACCCGGCCCTGCATGACGATGCGGTGCGCTATGACGAGATCAGCTATGATGAGGTCTTTGCCAAACGCCTGAAGGTGATGGATGCGTCGGCCATTGCGTTGGCGCGGGACAACAATCTGCCGCTGATCGTGTTCCCGCTGGATGAACCGGGCGGTTTCCGGGGAATTCTGGCCGGCAAGGGCACCTATACCAAGGTGCACGGCTGAGCGACCGACAGATTGCATGAAACTGCGGATCGCCCATGATCCGTGGTTTTTGCAAGTCCTGACCAGCCCCTCCGTGCCGCAGGGCAGTGGGGGGCTGCGAATTTGGCGGTTGGCAGGCTGAAACTTGTATCACCTGGGACGCGGCCGGGGGGCGGACTGCCCTGACAGCGGCGAATCCTCCGCAACATCGCTATACATCAGCCTTCCAATGGCTTATGAGCCAAAGAAGACCGCCTCAGATAAGGGGAGAGAGCAGCATGTCTGATGATTTTGAACTGGATACCGATGATCTGAAACGCCGCATGGAAGGCGCGATGGCCAACCTGCGCACCGAATTTGCGTCCCTGCGGACCGGCCGGGCCTCGGGCTCGATGCTGGAGCCGGTGATGGTTGACGCCTATGGCTCGATGACGCCGATCAACCAGGTCGGCACCGTGAACGTGCCGGAACCGCGCATGGTCACCATCAATGTCTGGGATAAGTCCCTGGTGGGCAAGGTGGAAAAGGCGATCCGTGAATCCGGCCTTGGCATCAATCCGCAGCTTAACGGCACGATCATCATGCTGCCGATTCCGGAGCTGAACGAAGAACGGCGCCGCGAGCTGACCAAAGTTGCCGGCCAGTATGCCGAGCACGGCCGGGTTGCGATCCGCAACGTGCGCCGCGACGGTATGGATCAGATCAAGAAAGCCAAGGCCGACGGCATGTCCGAGGATGACCAGAAGTTCTGGGAAGCCGAAGTGCAGGAGCTGACGGATCAGATGATCAAGCATGTGGACGAGGCGCTTGAGACCAAGCAAGCCGAAATCATGCAGGTCTGACGGGCGGTATGCCAGCTGACCCTAACCCGCAAGTGAGTGCTGCCGGAGAAGATCCGGCAGCCCGTTCCGGCCCGCGCCATGTGGCGATCATCATGGATGGCAATGGCCGCTGGGCGCAAGCCCGCGGGCGGCCGCGGCTGTTCGGCCACCATGCCGGCGCACGTCGGGTACGTGAAGTTGTCGAGTGCTGCCCTGGTCTGGGCGTGGATTATCTGACCATTTTTGCATTCTCGACCGAGAATTGGAAACGCACACAGACTGAAGTTGCCGGTCTGATGAGCCTGTTTCGCCGATATATCTCCAAGGAAATGAATGCTTTGGCAGAGAAGAGTGTCCGGGTGCGATTTATCGGAGACCGGGTTCGGCTGGACGCCAAGCTGATCAGCCTGATGGACAAGCTGGAACGCAAGACCGAGGGCAACTGCGGTACCCAGCTGACCATTGCGCTGAACTATGGCGGCCGGGACGAAGTGGCGCGGGCAACCAAGCGGCTGGCGCGGGATGTGGCCGATGGGCGGCTGAATCCTGAGGATATCGATGAGGAAACTCTGCCGCGATATCTTGATACCCATGTGCTGCCGGACCCGGATCTGGTGATCCGTACCAGCGGTGAGGCGCGGATTTCGAATTTCCTTTTGTGGCAGTCCGCCTACGCCGAATATGAGTTCATCGACACGCTGTGGCCTGATTTCTCGGCTGAGGAAATGGAACGGCTGTGCAGCAGTTTCGGACGCCGTGAGCGGCGGTTCGGGGCGGTCAAGACATGAGTAGCGCCAAGGGCCGCTGGGCGGACCTGCTGCCGCGAGCCTTGTCGGCTGTGGTGATGATCGCCGCGGGTGGCTATGCCGTTTGGGCCGGCGGGCTTGTTTTTAATGTCCTGATTGCATTGTGCTGCGGTGGCATGATTTGGGAACTGGTGCGGATGCTGATGCCGGCACGTAGCGGCACCGCCCTGCAGCTTGGCGCCATCTCTGCCGCAGCGGTTCTGCTGGCGTCGTTCCTGCCTGCGCTTTGGGTTTTGCCGGTGCTGGCTGCGCCTGTGGCCGCCGGGTTTGGGCAGATCCGCGAACGGCGGCAGTATTTCATCGGCTTTGCCCTGTGGGTGCTGCTGGCGGGCTTTGGCTTCATCTGGCTGCGTGGTCAGATGGGCATGGCCTGGATGCTGTGGCTGATCTGTGTCGTCGTGGTGACGGATGTCGCCGGGTATTTTGCGGGTAAGGCCATCGGCGGACCCAAATTCTGGCCCCGCGTCAGCCCCAAGAAAACCTGGAGCGGCACTGCGTCCGGCTGGATTGCCGCCGCTATTGCCGGGGCGGTGTTTGCCGAGCAGATCGAGCCGGGTTTTGGCATTGTGGCCTTGTCGGTGATCTTGTCGATGGCCAGCCAGGCTGGCGACGTGGCCGAGAGCGCATTGAAGCGGAAAATGGGTGTCAAGGATTCCAGCGGGCTGATTCCCGGCCATGGCGGCCTGTTTGACCGGTTCGACGGGATGCTGGGGGCTGCGGCGATGTTCCTGGCCGTGGCCGTGCTCTGGGGATAACCGGACAGGGAAAACTATGCGGAAAGTCTCGATTTTTGGCGCCACGGGCTCGATTGGCCAGAATACCATCGACCTGATCCGCCGCGCGCCGGCCGGTTATGAGGTGGTGGCGTTGACCGGTGGCGCCAATATTGCGCGGCTTGCCGAAGACGCCATCGAGCTGCGGGCCGATGTTGCGGTGACGGCCTATGAGGAGCGGTTGCCGGATCTGCGCGCGGCGCTGGCCGGCACTGGTGTTGAAGCCGCAGCAGGGCAGGCCGCGCTGGTGGAGGCTGCTGCGCGTCCTGCAGATTGGATCATGTCGGCCATTGTGGGCGCTGCCGGCCTGGCGCCTGGCCTGGAAGCCCTGAAGCACGGCACCACGCTGGCGCTTGCCAACAAGGAATCGCTGGTCTGTGCAGGACAGCTGCTGCTTGGAACCGCAGAAAAACACGGCGCGCAGCTGCTGCCGGTGGACAGTGAACATTCTGCGGTGTTTCAGGGGCTGGTGGGCGAGGATATCGCAGCAGTCGAGCGGATTGTCATCACCGCGTCCGGTGGCGCCTTTCGGGACTGGCCGCTGGAGGATCTGCCCCAAGCCAGCCTGGCCCAGGCCTCGTCGCATCCCAATTGGAACATGGGCCAGCGGATTACCATCGACAGCGCATCGATGTTCAACAAGGCGCTGGAAGTTATTGAAACGCGGGAATACTTTGGGGTGCGCCCGGATCAGATCGAGGTGCTGGTGCACCCCGAATCCCTGGTTCACGCGCTGGTCGGTTTCAATGATGGTGCGTTGATGGCGCATCTGGGCGCGGCGGATATGCGCCATGCCATCGGCTACGCGCTGCACTGGCCCCAGCGTCGGGATTTGCCGGTGGAACGGCTTGACCTCGCGCGGATTGGCCAGCTGAATTTCCGCGCCGCGGATCCGGCCCGCTATCCGGCGCTGCGCCAGGCCTATGAGGTGATGGAGCGGGGCGGTCTGATGGGGGCGGCCTTTAATGCCGCCAAGGAGCAGGCGCTGGACGAATTCATTGCAGGCCGCATCCGGTTCACCGATATGGCTGAAGTAACAGCGGCGGTGCTGGAGCGGATCGAGGCGACATGTGACCTCATTGATGCCGCAATGATACTTGATAACGTGACCCGGGTTGACCATGTCGCCCGTCAAGAGGCGGCGCGTGCCGCGCAAGAACGCATAGGGTAAGATTTTGGACGTACTTTCATTTATTCCGCAGTTCAGCGGTTTTCTGTACACCATCGCAAGCTTTATCGTCGCCCTGTCGGTGATCGTGGCGGTGCATGAGTACGGCCATTACATCGTCGGGCGCTGGTCCGGCATTCATGCCGAGGTGTTCTCGCTGGGCTTTGGTCCTGTGTTGTGGAGCCGGGTGGACAAGCACGGCACCCGTTGGCAGGTGGCGGCGCTGCCTTTTGGTGGCTTTGTGAAATTCCTCGGCGACGCCGATGCGGCGTCTGGCAAGGACGCGCAGGCGATGGAAGCTGTCGCGGCAGACCCCGCAGCCCTGCGCCGGACCATGCATGGCGCGCCCTTGTGGGCAAGAGCCGCGACGGTTGTAGCGGGACCGGTGTTCAATTTTGTCATGTCGGCGATCATTTTCACCGCAGCTGTCCTGTTGCAGGGCAACATGCGTGAACCTCTGACCATTGGTGCGCTGGCGCCTGTGCCCGGGCTGGAAAACGGTCTGCAGCAGGGGGATGAGCTGATCACTGCTGGCGGTGTGCCGGTGCCGAACTATGAAGACGGCGACGCATGGGAGGCGTTCCGCCAGGCGCTGCCGCAGCAACAGCCGATGGCTTATGCTGTGCGCCGCAAAGGCCAAGAAATTATGGTCGACGGGCCGTTTTTGTACCCGCCCCATGTGCATGCGGTGGTGCCGCGCAGCGCGGCGGCTGATGCCGGACTGCAGCCGGAAGACGTGATTGTTGCAGTTGACGGCACCCCGCTGGTGTCCTTTGAACAGCTGAAGGACCTGGTTGAGGCCGCGGACGGCAAAGTTCTGGTGCTGGATGTCTGGCGTAACGGTGAAAACGTCGAAATGGCGCTGGCGCCACGGCGCACAGATGAACCGCAGCCGGACGGCGGTTTTGCCACCCGGTGGCGGATCGGCATTGTTGGCGGGCTGGCGTTTGAACCGGCGACCGAAGCTGTGGGTTTCGGCGAGGCACTTGCCGCAGGCAGTTACCAGGTCTGGGCCGTGGTGGAGACGTCGCTGTCCGGCTTGAAGCACATGATCACCGGCGCTATCAGCACCTGCAACCTGTCGGGCCCGATCGGTATCGCCGAGACCTCTGGTGCGATGGCCAGCCAAGGGGCGGAGAGCTTCATTCGATTCATTGCGGTTCTGTCAACTGCTGTCGGCCTGCTGAACCTGTTTCCCGTGCCTGCGCTGGATGGCGGCCATCTGATGTTTTATGCCTATGAGGCTGTGGCAGGCCGTCCGCCCAGCGACCGGGCGGTTAGGGTGCTGATGACTTTGGGCATTGCCGTGGTTCTGTCGTTGATGGTGTTTGCTCTTGGCAATGACCTGTTCTGCTGAGTCTGCTGAGAACGACCGGCAAAGCCACTGACAAAGGGCGGCCATAGTGCCGCCCAAGTGCTGACATATTTCCCTGTTAACTTTTCCTCAACCTGCAGGCGTTGCGCATCATGCGCGTGGTCTGCGGATGGAGACCTGGGGATTTCGGATGCACACACTCTCACGTTCATGCCGTGGATTTGGCCTGCTCGTTCAACTGAATTGGGACCGGGCGCTGACTATATTTCTTATTCTGGGTGCGCTTGGGGCGGCCGGGTGGCTTGCCATGCTCGTGATTCCCGAAAGCAGCGCAACGGCCAGCTGCGCAATTTGCCCTCTGACCGAGCATTAGTTGGTTTTGACAACCGCATTCAAACCCGGTACGCACGTCGCAAAGCTGCTATAAAAATCGGGTTCTGAAAAATGGTTTGGGGGAAAATCACAGGCAAGTCCTGTGTCGAGCGCAAGTCGGGCATCAACATCTTGTACCGGAAAGTTTCTGCCATTTCTCTGGCAGTTGCACTGGGTTACGCGCTTGTGCCGATGTCTGCCGAAGCGCAAAGCTATCGCTTCAATTCTGTGCAGGTTGAGGGCAACCAGCGCATCCAGACATCCACTGTTGTTGCCTACACGGGTATCGAACGTGGCCAGTCGGTCAGCGCCGGTGAGCTGAATGACGCCTATCAGCGCATTCTTGACAGTGGCGTATTTGAAACAGTGGAAATCGTGCCGCGTGGCAACACTCTGGTGATCAAAGTCACGGAATTTCCGACCATCAACCAAATCAGCTTTGAGGGCAATCGCCGGCTCAAGGACGACGCGCTGGACCAGATTGTCGAATCTGCGCCGCGCCGGGTGTTCAACCCGACCCAGGCCGAACGCGATGCAGCGGCAATCGCCGAAGCCTATAGTATCCAGGGGCGCTTGGCCTCGCGTGTTACGCCGCGGATCATCCGTCGCAACAACAACCGCGTCGATCTGGTCTTTGAGATTTCCGAAGGCGACACGGTGGAAGTGGAGCGGGTGTCGTTCACCGGCAACCGGGTTTACTCGGATCGCCGTCTGCGCCGGGTGCTGGAAACCAAGCAGGCCGGCCTGCTGCGCGGCTTCATCCGTTCTGATACGCTGATCGAGGACAGGCTGGAGTTCGACAAGCAGGTGCTGCGTGATTTCTATCTGTCGCGCGGCTATGTCGATTTCCGGGTGAACAGCAGCAATGCGGAAGTGACTGAGGAACGCGACGCGGTGTTCCTGGTGGTCGATGTGACCGAAGGCCAGCAGTTCAAGTTCGGCAATATCACGGTCACCAGCGAAATGCCGGAGGCCGATGCCGATGAGTTCGCGTCCACGCTGAAAATCAAGCCGGGTGTTACCTACACGCCGACTCTGGTCGAAAATGCAATCGACCGGATGGAAGGGCTGGCCGTCCGCAGTGAGATCGACTTTCTTCGGGTGGAACCGCGGGTCACCAGAAATGACCGCGATCTGACCTTGGATATCGAATTTGTTCTGACGCGCGGCCCGCGCATTTTTGTCGAACGCATCGATATCGAAGGCAACACCACCACACTGGACCGAGTTGTCCGCCAGCAGTTCCAGTCTGTGGAAGGTGATCCCTTCAATCCTCGCTCGATCCGCAACAGCGCAGAGCGCATCCGCGCCCTGGGGTTCTTTGCCAACGCGGATGTGGAAACCCGCGAGGGCAGTTCTTCTGACCAGGTGATTGTCGATGTGGATGTCGCAGAACAGCCAACTGGCTCGCTGAACCTGGGCGGTGCCTACTCGGTGACCGACGGTTTCGGCCTCAGCATCGGCTTGACGGAAAACAACTTCCTGGGTCGCGGCCAGCGCCTGTCGCTGAACATCGCAACGGCGACAGAGTCTGATTCCTATGTGCTGGGCTTTACCGAACCCTATCTGCTGGGCCGCAAGCTGCGGTTCGATCTGGACTTGGGCCTGAATGAAACCGACTCAAGCTTCTCGGAGTATCGGACCAAGCGGGTCTTTTTCCAGCCGGCGCTGACGTTTGACACCGGCGAAGATACATCGCTGCAGATCCGCTATACTTGGGATGCGGATGAGATGCTGTTTGACGATGACGACATCAATCAGAATCTGGCTGGTCCAGTGGTGCGCAGCGAAATCGCGCAGGGCGAACAGTCGGCCAGTGCTATTGGCTTTACCTATCGCTATGACAGCCGGCTGACCGGGCTTGACCCGACCGCTGGTTTCCTGGTCGAAGTCGGTGCTGACTATGCCGGTCTGGGAGGCGACTCCGAGTATATCAAAGCAATCACGAAAGTCGTTGCCCAGAAACAGATTTGGAACGAAGAGGTCACCATCCGCGCGACTTTTGAGGCTGGTGCGTTCCAATGGCAAGGCAGTGGAAACAGCCGGTCAATCGACCGATTTATTCTGACACCAACCGTTCTGCGCGGGTTCGAACCGGGCGGTATCGGGCCGCGGGATCAAGGGTCGGGCAACCCTGCCGGAGGCAATTATAACGACTTCCTTGGCGGCAACTATTACGCAGTTGCGCGGTTTGATGCGGAGTTCCCGCTTGGCCTGCCAGAAGAACTGGGTATGCGTGGCGGCATATTCTATGATGTCGGCGGACTTTGGGGGCTGCAGAACGTGGATACTTTGGCGACAGATAGAATTGTCGGCAATGAAAGATCGTTCCGCCATGTCGTTGGCGTCTCTCTGCTTTGGACCACCGGCTTCGGCCCGCTTCGGTTCAATTTCTCCAAGGCTCTCCAGAAAGAGGACTTTGACGAGGAACAGAGCTTTGACCTGACCTTGCAGGCGAGGTTCTGATCTGGTGCGGCAGTGGGCGCTCCGTATTTGGGCAACGCTGGGGCTTTCGCTGGCGTTGTCTTTTGGAGCCACTGTCTGGGCGCGCGCACAGGAAGCCGCATTAAACGGCGGGGCTGAACTTCAGCTGGGGCTGCCGCAGAGCGGCATTCTTACGGTGCAGCCGGAACGGCTGTTCTCTGAAAGCGCCTTTGGTCGGCGGGTGGAACGCGAAATCGAGGCCGAAGGCGCGGTTCTGACTGCGGAGAACCGCCGGATCGAGGCGGAGCTGCGCAGCGAAGAGCTGGATCTGACCGAGCGGCGCAGCGCGATGGAACCAGATGCTTTCCGGGCTCTGGCCGATGCTTTTGATCAGAAAGTGCAGGAGACCCGCCGCCGTCAGGACCAGAAGCTGCGCGAGATCACCCAAATGGGAGAGGATGCCCGGCACGCGTTCCTCAAGACGTCTTTGCCGGTGCTGCAGCAAATCATGCGTGAAGCCGGAGCCGGGGCAATCCTTGACCACTCCTCTGTCTTTCTAAGTGCCGAAGCGGCGGATATTACCTCTTTGGCGATTGCCCGGATCGACGCCGTTCTGGGCGATGGTGCCACAGATGAGGAGAGCGAGCGCTGAGGGCGCGCGCTTGCCCAAAGGCTGTCCACTTGCTAGGGACAGCGCAGTATTCTTGACGCAAATGGGAACCCAAGCATGACCACTGAGCTGCAAAGCGCTGACATTCAACTGATCCAGCGGATCCTGCCGCACCGTTATCCGTTCCTGCTGGTCGACAAGGTGGTCGATATCGACGGCTACAAGTCCTCTCGCGGTATCAAGAATGTCACCATGAACGAACCGCATTTCCAGGGCCATTTCCCCGGTACTCCGATCATGCCCGGCGTTACCATTGTCGAGGCAATGGCGCAAACCGCAGGCGTCATGCTGGGCGTCGGTATTGATATGATCGACAGTGATCTGCTGATCTATTTCATGAGCATCGACAAGTGCAAATTCCGCCGCAAGGTGGTGCCGGGCGATGTGCTGGAGATGCATGTGGAAACCCTGCGCGGCAAGCCGGGCGGCAAGATCTTCAAATTCCTGGGGCGCGCGACCGTGGACGGGGAAGTGGCTGCCGAGGCTGAATTCACTGCCATGGTTGACCGTCAAAGCGAGGCTGGCTGACATGAGCAACATCCACCCCAGTGCTGTGATCGAAGACGGGGCCAAGCTTGGAAAGGACTGCGAGATCGGTCCTTTCTGCGTGGTAGGCGCCGAGACAGTGCTGGGGGACGGTGTTGTTCTGAAGTCCCATGTGGTTGTCACCGGCGATACTGAGATCGGCGACGAAACTGTGGTGTTCCCTTTTGCCGTGCTGGGCGAGATCCCGCAGGATCTGAAGTTCAAGGGCGAGAAATGCAAGACCGTGATCGGCAAGCGCAACCGCATCCGCGAGCATGTGACGGTGAATGCCGGTACCGAAGGCGGCGGCGGGGTGACCCGCATCGGTGATGATGGGTTGTTCATGGCGGGCTGTCACATTGCCCATGACGCGCAGGTCGGCGATCGGGTGATCGTGGTGAACTCGGCAGCGGTGGCGGGCCATTGCGTGCTGGAGGATGACGTGATCATCGGCGGCCTTTCCGGCATTCATCAATGGGTGCGGATTGGCAAGGGGGCCATCATCGGTGCCGTCACGATGGTGACCAATGATGTGATTCCCTATGGTCTGGTGCAGGCGCAGCGCGGTGAGCTGGATGGCTTGAACCTTGTGGGGCTCAAGCGGCGCGGGGTGGCCCGCAGCGACATCACTGCACTGCGGGCAGCGTTTCAGATGCTGGCCCAGGGCGAAGGCACGTTCCAGGAACGGGCCAAGCGGCTGGGGGATGAGACCGATAGCGAATATGTTCAACGGATTGTCGCCTTTATCACCGGTGGCAGCGACCGTTCCTTCCTGACGCCCGGAGGTTGATGCGATGCTGGCAGTGATTGCAGGAACCGGCGCGCTGCCGGCTGAAGTGGCCGCGCATGCGCCGGGCCGTCCGTTGATCTGCGCGATGGCAGGCGCTGAACCGGATATGGTCGATCCCGAGATCACCTTTCGCCTTGAACAGCTTGGCAGCTTTCTGGAGCGGCTGAAAGCCGCAGAGGTCACCGAGATTTGCCTGGCGGGTGCAGTGCGCCGCCCGCAGATCGATCCTTCGGCTATTGATGCGGCCACCATGCCATTGGTGCCGGTGCTGCAAACCGCCTTGGCGGCCGGCGATGACGGCGCATTGCGGGCGGTTATGGGAATTATTGAACAGGCCGGTTTTGCTGTCCGCGCCGCCCATGACGTGGCACCAGGCCTGCTGATGGCAGAGGGTGTGCCGACCAGGGTTCAGCCGGGTGAGCTGGACAAGGCAGATGCGGATCGCGGTGCGGAAATTGTTGCAGCGATGTCTGTGGCTGACATCGGCCAGTCCTGCGCCGTGCGCAAACAGCAGGCGATTGCGGTCGAGAACCTCTTTGGCACCGACTGGATGCTGGCCTCGCTGCAGCAGCGCCCGGACGGGCAGGGAGGCTTGTTGTTCAAGGCGCCGAAACCGGCGCAGGACCGCCGGGCTGATCTGCCGGCGATTGGTGTTGATACGGTTGAGGCCACTGCTGCGGCGGGCCTGTCCGGCATCGTGCTGGAGGCCGGCGGCGTCATCGTGCTGGATCAGGATGCGGTGATAGCGGCCTGTGACCGGCTGGGTCTGTTTCTCTGGCTGCGCGAGGCATGAGCCTTAGGGTCTTCATTCTGGCCGGCGAGCCTTCGGGCGACCGGCTGGGCGGAGCTTTGATGGCGGGGCTGAAACAGCTGGCACCCGGGGTGCAGTTCGACGGTATTGGCGGCGCGCTGATGGCGGAGCAGGGGCTGGTGTCCCGCTTTCCCATGGATGAGCTGTCGGTGATGGGGCTGGCCGAAGTGCTGCCCAAGTACCGGCACCTGAAGCGGCGGATTCGGGAAACTTCTGCGGCGGTGCTGGAGACCAGGCCCGATGTGCTGATCACCATCGACAGCCCGGACTTTTCCTTGCGCGTGGCACGGCAGGTGAAGGAACACAGCAACATCCGCACGGTGCATTATGTGGCGCCTTCCGTCTGGGCCTGGCGTCCTAAACGGGCAGGCAAGATGGCGCAAGTTATTGACCATGTCCTGGCACTGCTGCCGTTTGAGCCGCCCCTTATGGAAGCCGCAGGCATGGACTGTGACTTTGTTGGTCATCCGGTCGTGGCCGAACCTCAGGCGTCGGAAGCAGAGATTGCAGCCTTTCGGGCCGAATTCCAGCTGGGCGATGCGCCTTTTGTGTTGGCTTTGCCCGGCTCGCGCCGTTCGGAAGTTGCGCGCCTGGCGCCGGTTTTCGGTGCGGCGCTGCAACAGTTTTGCCGGTCCCACCCGGATTACCGGATTGCCGTTCCCGCGGCAGCACCAGTTGCGGATGCGGTGCGGGACGCTATGCAGGATTGGCCAGAGGCCACTGTTCTGCTGGACCCGAACCGGTTTGATCCTCCGCTTGCCAAGGCCCATAAGCGGGCGGCCTTTGCCACGGCGGATCTTGCCTTGGCAGCCTCTGGCACCGTGTCGCTGGAACTGGCGGCCTCTGCCACGCCGATGGTGATTGCCTATAGGTTCCAATGGCTGACCTGGCAGATCATGAAGCGCATGGCGCTGATCGACACGGTCACGCTGGTCAACCTGGTGAGTGATACCCGGGTGGTGCCGGAATGCCTGGGGCCGGACTGCACACCTGCGAAGATCGCGGCTGAACTGAAGAATTTGGCCGCTGCGCCAAGGGCCCAGCATGAGGCGATGGCATTGACCATGGATCGTCTGGGGCTTGGCGGCGAAGCACCCGGATTGCGGGCTGCCCGAGCGGTTCTGGAGCGGCTGCCCCAGACGTAACAGGGGCGCAGCACAAGCCAGGCTTTTGCTGCGCGATTTCGGTGGCGCGGGCGCTGCGCACCCGCGCGGAGCCTGTCGCACCGGCTGCGCAGAACATGAGGGTCAGGATCAGATGATCCGGGGGAATGTATTCTGCTGAGAAGCGCCGAAGGGCAGGTCTGCCCTTCGGCGCTTTTTCAAGTATGAATTGGTGCTCCGCGTCAAGGGCAAGCCGCGCGTGCCGCGCGGAGGCTGCGCCTCCCTAGACCCGCTGTGGCAGATGTTCTGCGCCTCAGTATCCGCGCCAGATCCAGCCGCCGCCGAAGATGCGGCTGCCCTCAGGCGCGTAGAACACGCAGGCCTGACCGGGAGAGATACCTTCCTCCGGTGTCAGCAGTTCCACTTCGGCAGTGGTGGCCGTCAGCGGACGGATGATCGCGTCGCGCGGGGGGCGGGTCGAGCGGACTTTCACCTTCAGGTGCCATTCTTTGCGGCTGGTAAAGGGGTCATCGCCCAGCCAGTTGATCTCGCGCACCGGGATGGTGCGGGTGGCCAGCAATTCTTTGGGGCCGACGACGACCTGTTTCTTGTCCACGTCCAGTTTCACCACATAGAGCGGTTCAGAAAGGCCACCGATGCCAAGACCGCGGCGCTGGCCGATGGTATAATGGATGACGCCCTCATGGCTGCCCAGCACCCGGCCGTCGGAATGCACGATCTCGCCGGGTTCTGCGGCGCCCGGGCGCAGTTTCTCGATGACCGCGGCATAATTGCCGTCCGGAACAAAGCAGATGTCCTGGCTGTCGGGCTTATCCGCCACGGCGAGGCCGTATTGGGCCGCCATCTCGCGGGTGGCGTCCTTGGACGGCAGGTGGCCCAGCGGGAAGCGCAGGTAGTCCAGCTGCTCCGGGGTGGTGGAGAACAGGAAGTAGCTCTGGTCGCGGTTGGCATCCTCTGCGGAATGCAGTTCCGGGCCGTGCTCCCCTGTTTTGCGCTGGATGTAATGGCCGGTGGCCATGCAGTCGGCCTCCAGATCCTTGGCGGTTTCCAGCAGGTCCTTGAATTTCACCCGTTCGTTGCAGCGGATGCAGGGCACCGGGGTTGCGCCCGCCAGATAGCTGTCAGCGAACTCGTCAATCACCGCATCCTTAAAAATGTTCTCATAATCCAGGACGTAATGCGGGAAGCCGCGTTCCTCGGCCACGCGCCGCGCATCGTGGATATCGATGCCTGCGCAGCAGGCGCCTTTCTTTGCCAAAGCGGCGCCGTGATCATAAAGCTGCAGTGTCACGCCGACTACGTCATAGCCCTGATCGGCCAAATATGCAGCAACAACAGAGCTGTCGACGCCGCCGGACATGGCCACGACCACCCGGGTCTCGGAGGGTGGTTTGGCAAAGCCAAGCGAATTGAGTTCCAGATCTTGGTCCAGCGCCATGGGGCAGCTCCTAAAGGCAAAGGGGGCAGGCGCCGCAGAATATATGAAAATCCTAAGGACTCTCAAGGGGCGTGGTTCATGCGGCGTTAAGCCTGTTCGGAAATTCTGGCGTCAGACCCAACGAACAAGATCTTCAGAGGGAAGAAAGATGTTTTTGAAGAAAGTCGACGGGCCGCGGGCAGTTACCCTGCCGGATGGCACCATTATGACCCGGGCTGATTTGCCGCCGGAAACCACCAAACGCTGGGTGGCATCGCGCAAGGCGGCGGTGGTGCGCGGCGTGCTCTATGGGCTGCTGCCTCAGAAAGAGGCGATGCGCCGCTACGGTCTGAGTGAAGAAGAGTTCCGCAGCTGGGTTGCCGCGGTTGCCGACCATGGTGAAGAGGCCTTGAAAACCACACAGCTCAAGAAATTCCGTGATCCGGACGCAAAATAATTCAAACCTTCCTTGAGTTGAAATTGTAATTTAACCATCATGGTAACGAGGCATTAACTTTTTTCCACCAAGGTTAACGCGACCTGAGGGAAACAGTGTACAGGCGGAGAAAAAAATATGCGCATTTTGCTGGTTGAGGATGATCCGACCACGGCCAAGAGCATCGAACTGATGCTGACCCATGCCAACCTGAACGTTTATACGACGGATTTGGGGGAAGAAGGGATCGATCTGGCCAAACTCTATGATTACGATCTGATCCTCCTGGATCTGGGGCTGCCGGATATGAACGGCCACGAGGTGCTGCGCCAACTGCGCATGTCCCGTATCGAAACGCCCATTCTGATCCTGTCCGGTGCCGACGATACCGACAATAAAATCAAGGGCTTCGGATTTGGTGCGGATGACTATCTGACCAAGCCATTCCACCGTGAGGAACTGGTGGCGCGGATCCATGCGATTATCCGCCGCTCCAAGGGCCACTCGCAGTCGATCATCAAGACCGGCAAGATCGCGGTCAATCTGGACGCCAAGACCGTGGAGGCGGGTGGCAAAGCCGTGCATCTGACCGGCAAGGAATACCAGATGCTGGAGCTTTTGTCGCTGCGCAAGGGCACCACGCTGACCAAGGAGATGTTCCTGAACCATCTTTATGGTGGCATGGATGAACCGGAACTGAAGATTATCGATGTCTTCATCTGTAAGTTGCGTAAGAAACTCAGCAACGCAACGGATGGTGAAAATTATATCGAAACCGTCTGGGGCCGCGGCTATGTGCTGCGTGATCCACAGGAGGACCACATGTCCGGCGGACAGCGGATGGCTGTTGGCGCCTGAAGTCGGGAAAACCCGGGTGGCGCGTGAATATGCGCCACCGGTTGCAAAGACCTGCCTCAAGGCGGGTCTTTTTGTTTTGGGGCCCACAGAAAACTGACTGTCAGATGCGCTGGACGCGGCGCGCGCGGCACCTTATCACCGGAGAGGAGAACGAAGAGGGACCGCAGGTGGCAGGAATGAAAGAAAAGGATGTGGCCGGCCTGACCGCAGAGGACGCCAAGGCAGAATTCCTGAAACTGGAAGACCAGTTGCGTGCGGCGGATCTGGCCTATCACCAGGCTGACGCGCCGGAAATCAGCGATGCGGAGTACGATTCGCTGAAGCGGCGGCACCGGGCTTTGGCTGCCGCCTTTCCAGAATTTGCAGAAACCGCCACTCAACTGGATGCAGTCGGGGCGCCTGCGGCTTCTGGGTTTGGCAAGATCAGCCATTCGGTGCGGATGCTGTCGCTGGGCAATGCGTTTGAAGATGATGACGTTGCAGATTTTAACCGCAGTATCCGCAAATATCTTGGTCTGGATCCGGCGGATGCGCTGGCATTCACCGCCGAACCCAAGATCGACGGGCTGTCCCTGTCCTTGCGGTATGAAAACGGCATGCTCATCCAGGCGGCCACGCGCGGTGACGGCAGTGTGGGGGAAAATGTGACTGCAAATGCGATGACCATTGCAGATATTCCGCATCAGATCACTGGTGCGCCGGATGTTCTGGAGGTGCGCGGCGAAGTTTACATGAGCCACCAAGACTTTGAAGCATTGAACGCCCGTCATGCTGAAGCCGGTGGCAAGCCCTTTGCCAATCCGCGAAATGCGGCGGCGGGGTCTTTGCGGCAACTGGACGCGGAGATTACCCGCGCCCGGCCTTTACGATTTTTCGCCTACAGCTGGGGGGAGTTGAGCGCACCGCTGGCAGAGACACAGTTGGAGGCAATTGCCAGGCTGAATTCCTTGGGTTTTCAGACCAATCCGCTGACCCGGCTCTGTGCCGACACCGGCGAGATGATCAGCCATTACCGCAGTATTGAGGAACAGCGCGCGACGCTGGGCTATGACATTGACGGCGTGGTTTACAAGGTAAACGATCTGGCGCTGCAGGGGCGTCTGGGGTTCCGGTCCACCACACCCCGCTGGGCGATAGCGCATAAATTTCCCGCCGAACTGGCCTGGACCCGGCTGGAGGCCATCGACATCCAGGTTGGCCGCACCGGTGCCTTAAGCCCGGTGGCGCGGCTTGCGCCGGTAACTGTTGGCGGTGTGGTCGTGTCAAATGCCACGCTGCACAACGAGGATTACATCCAGGGCCGCGATTCCAAAGGCGCAGAAATCCGAAGCGGCAAGGACATTCGCATCGGCGACTGGGTTCAGATCTACCGGGCCGGCGACGTGATCCCCAAAGTGGCTGACGTGGACCTGTCCAAACGCCCGGACGGCGCGGCCCTTTACCAGTTCCCGCATATCTGCCCGGAATGCGGCAGCCCGGCGGAACGGGAAGAAGGCGACGCGGTGCGCCGCTGCTCTGGCGGTATCATCTGCCCAGCCCAGGCAGTGGAGAAACTAAAGCATTTCGTGTCCCGTGCAGCCTTTGATATCGAAGGGCTGGGCGCCAAGCAGGTTGAGCAGTTCCACAGCGATTCCTGGATCAAGGAGCCTGCGGATATATTTGATTTGCAAGAAAATTTCGGATCTGGCCTGCAGCAGTTGAAAAACCGGGAAGGCTGGGGAGAGAAATCTGCTGAGAATCTGTTTGCAGCCATTGAGGAAAAGCGCACCATCCCGCTGGCCAAGCTGATTTTTGCTCTGGGCATTCGGCATGCGGGCGAGGTGGCAGGTCGCGATCTGGCCGTGCATTACCGGGACTGGCAGGCGATGGCAGAGGCGATCGACACAGCCCGCCCTGCCGCGCTGGCCCATCGGGCCGCGGATGAGGCGGAAGAGGCCGAGCGCCAGCTGGCTGCTTATGAAAGCCGTCGTGCGAAAATCTCGGAAACCCGTGCCGCAGCCGTGGTGGCCTGCGAGGTGCCGTCGGCGGCTTCCGCAGCCTGGGCGGACCTCATCGGTGTGGACGGGATCGGTGCCGTTCTGGGATTGTCCCTGTCTGATGCCTTTGCCAACCCAGAGGAACGCGCGGCCTTTGACCGTCTGGTGGCAAAACTGAACATCATGCCGCCCGATGCGCCTGCCGCGGACAGTCCGGTGGCTGGAAAAACCGTGGTCTTTACAGGCACGCTGGAGAAAATGACCCGGGCTGAGGCCAAGGCACGGGCTGAGGCGCTCGGGGCCAAGGTTTCAGGCTCAGTCTCCAAAAAGACGGACATCCTGGTGGCTGGTCCGGGGGCGGGTTCCAAGGCCAAGAAGGCGGCGGAGCTGGGTATTCAAACGCTAGATGAAGATGGCTGGCTGGAGATGATCGCAGAGGCATGAGCGGGCGTCCGGAGATCCTGTTTCCACTGTTTGCCGGTGTCGAGACCCTGCAGGGTGTCGGCCCGAAGACGGCGCAGAATTTTGCCCAGATTGACTTGGAAACGCCGCGTGATCTTTTGTTTTCACTGCCTTATTCGCTGGTGGACCGGCGGCGGCGCGCGTCTATTTTGGGCGCCGAACTGCCTGCGACATTGACGGTTGAGGTGACCATCGGCCGCCACCGTCCGGCGCGCAACCGCGGCGGTGCCTACCGCATACATGTCGAGGATGCTGAAACCGAGTTTCAGCTTGTCTTCTTCCACGGCCGCAGCCGCTATCTGGAAGCGCAGCTTCCAGAAGGCTCCCGCCGGGTGGTTTCCGGCAAGGTGGAACTGTTCGATGGCGTGGCCAACATGGTGCATCCCGACCATATGCTGCCCTTGGCAGAGGCGGACAGCATCCCCTCTTTTGAACCGGTGTACCGTCTCACCCATGGGGTGACGCAGAAAACCATGTTCAAGGCGGCGCAAAGCGCATTGGAAAGAGTGCCCGAGCTGGCAGAGTGGATCGATCCGGCGCAGGCGTTGAAGCAGAACTGGCCGGGGTGGCATCATGCGATTGCCGCAGCACATGAGCCGCAGGGGGCTGACGATCTTGCGCCTGAGGCCGCGGCGCGGGCGCGGCTGGCCTATGATGAGCTGTTTGCCCATCAGCTGACTTTGGCCTTGGCTCGGCAAACAGAGCGCAAGACCCGTGGCATTCAAAGTGCGGCCACCGGTCGCTTGCAGTCCCGTGTTCTGCAGGCGCTGCCGTATCGGCCGACAGGCGCGCAGGCGCGGGCGATCGAGGAAATCTCAGCCGATATGGCTGCGGAGAAACGCATGAACCGTCTGCTGCAGGGCGATGTTGGCGCAGGGAAAACTCTGGTTGCTTTCATGGCCTTGCTGGTTGCCGTTGAAGCAGGCGGCCAGGGGGTGATGATGGCCCCGACCGGCATTCTGGCGCAGCAGCATATGGAGGGGCTTGCGCCGCTGGCCGAAGATGCAGGCGTCGTGATCGAGATCCTGACAGGCCGCGACAAGGGCGCTGAGCGCAAGGCCAAACTGGCGGCATTGAAGCGCGGCGACATCCACATTCTGGTCGGCACCCATGCGGTGTTCCAGCAGGACGTAGAGTTCCGCGACCTGCGGCTGGCTGTTGTCGACGAACAGCACCGCTTTGGTGTGCGCCAGCGCAAGGAGCTGGCCGAAAAAGGCAAGGGTGCTGATGTGCTGGTAATGACTGCGACGCCGATTCCGCGCTCGCTGGCTTTGGCGCAATACGGTGATATGGATGTGTCCGTGCTGGATGAGAAGCCGCCGGGGCGCAAGCCGGTCAAGACCGCCATCATCAGCACCGAGCGGATGCAGGAGGTGGTGGACCATCTGCGCAGAGCGATTGCGGAAGGGCGGCAGTGCTATTGGGTCTGCCCGTTGGTGGACGAATCCGAACTCAGCGACCTGACTGCATCAGAGGAGCGTTTCAAGCACTTGCGGGCCATCCTTGGCGACGGAGTCGTTGGACTTGTGCACGGTCAGATGCCGCCTGCCGAGAAAGACGCGGCCATGGCGGCTTTTGTCGAAGGCAGGACCAAGGTTCTGGTCGCCACCACAGTGATTGAAGTTGGGGTCAACGTGCCCAATGCCTCGATCATGGTGATTGAGCGGGCCGAGATTTTCGGTCTGGCCCAATTGCACCAGCTGCGCGGCCGGGTCGGGCGGGGCAGTGCCGAATCGACCTGTCTTTTGATGTACCAGCCGCCGCTGACAGAGGGCGGGCGCAAGCGGCTGGAGGTGCTGCGGGAGACCGAGGACGGGTTCCGCATTTCCGAGACCGATCTGCAGATGCGTGGCGCTGGCGATATGATCGGCACGGCACAATCCGGCCTGCCACGGTTCCAGATTGCCGATCTGGAACGCCAGGCCGGGCTGATGGCAGTGGCGCAAAGCGATGCGCGGGCGCTGCTGGCAGCCGACCCAAGGCTGGAAAGCGCCCGCGGCAAGGCGGCGCGGGTTCTTCTGTGGCTTATGAAACAGGATCAGGCGATTCGTTTGATTTCAGTGGGTTAAGGCGCTTTTTCCGGCGTGTTCGCATGCCGAGTTCCGATATGTTCGCAAATGTTCTCAAAAAGTTCTTTACAGGTGGCTGTGAAAATGAGAGCAAATAGGCAACAAGATTGCCAAAGCGCAGCGAGACAAATTGGAGGAGGCCCGAGCCATGATGACACAGATCAAAAATACCGTTCAGAACGCCCATACGACCCTTCTACAGGACGCAATCGGCGCGGCATCTTTGATGGTGATGCTGGTGGCCGCGCTCCATTTGCCAAGTCTGTTCTGACCCTGTCCCCGATGTCCTGATTGCATCTGCTGTGCCGGGCCGGCCCTTTCCTGTCCCGGACTGATTTAGGGGGTCAACCGCCTGTCCCGATCCCCGATTGGATTGCCTCAAGATCCTGCCTGGCCAGCCCGGGTCCCGCACCGCAGAGCATAACTGCCGCCGCCATCTGCCCGGATGCGCGGCGGTTTTTTCATGTCTGAAGAGCCTTCGAGACCATGTGCGTTTCAGTCAGAAACCGAAAGGCGCGGATGGTTATTTGCAGCTGCGCTGTGTTAGGCGCATTGCTCTTTGGCGGCTGTCTGCATGGCTTCCAGCGTGGCCTCCAGCGCCAGCATGATCGAGGCATGTCTGTTCTTGAACTCACGCGCGGGCTGCAGCACCTCCAGCCCGTCAAAAGGTGCATCCGGCACCGGGCCGTCCTGGGTCAGCATTGCCTTCAGTTGATCGCGGGCGGTTTCAACCTCTTTCAGCGAGCGGCCGATCACATGCGCAGCAACCACGGCGGCCGAGGCCTGCCCGAGCGCACAGGCTTTTACATCCTGGCCAAAATCTGTGATCCGGCCGTCTTCAAGCGTGACGTCGACGGTCACGGCAGAGCCGCAAAGGGGGGAGCGTTTCTTGACTGTGGCATCCGGTGCCTGCAGCCGGTCCAGATGCGGAATGTCGGCTGCCAGCGCCAGAATGCGCGAGGAATACAGCTTGATCAGATCACTATCGCCAGACATCGCTTTCCCGGTCTTTTGTCTTCTGCAGGTTCCCCATACATAGGGAGCCGAACAGCAGATGCAAAAGGTTTTTAGACATGTCGTTTGATCCCGCCAGCCTGACTTACAATGACGCCGGGTTGATCCCCTGCATTGCCCAGGACGCAGAGTCTGGCGAGGTTCTGATGATGGCCTGGATGAATGCCAAAGCGGTGGCCAAGACGTTGGAAACCGGGCGGGTCACCTATTGGTCACGCTCGCGCCAGGCGTTCTGGATCAAGGGGGAGACCTCGGGCCATGTGCAGGAACTGGTCGACCTGCGCATCGATTGCGACCGCGATTGCCTGCTGGCGATGGTGCGCCAGACCGGGGCGGCCTGCCACACCAATCGGCGGACCTGTTTCTACACCGCGGTGCGGGATGGCGACGAGGTCGAGCTGATGAAGCCGATCGAATAAACGGCCCTTTCGGGCCGTGCCTCCGGCGGGGGTATTTTCACCCAGAAAGAAGCGGCAGGCCCAGCATTTCGCGGATATCCTGCGGGCTGGTCCCTTCGGCGCGGTATTTGGCGATTGCGCGGGCGTCGTCGCGTTTGGCCAGGCGTTTTCCAGTGTCGTCGCGGATCAGGTGGTGGTGGTGGTAGATAGGTGTGGGCAGGCCCAGCAGGGATTGCAGCAGCACATGAATTTGGGTGGCTTCGCGTAAGTCAGCGGCGCGCACAGCATGCGTGATCTTCTGATCTGCGTCATCCGTAACCACCGACAAATGATACGAGCTGCCCATGTTGCGGCGCACCAGGATGATGTCGCCAACGGTTGAAATCAATTGCTCCGGGTCCAATGTGTATGTGCCTGCGAAATCCGCTCCGGTTTCGGTAAAGCTGCGCAGCTCCGCTGTTCGGGCAGCTTTTTCCATGTTCAACCGGAGGACATCCTGCCCGGTTGTCTCGTCTGGCCCGCGGCCCCGGCAAGTGCCGGGGTAGATGCGCCCATCCGGACCGAACTGCGGCACACCTTCCTGCGGCGCGCCGGCGGCGGCCTCGATGTCGGCGCGGTTGCAGCTGCAGGGGTAGGTGAGCCCCATGGCTGTCAGTTGTTCCAAAGCAGCGCGGTAACGCGGCAGCCGGTCCGATTGGCGCATGACCGGCTGAGGCCAGGAGAGGCCGAGCCAGCTGAGGTCCTCGTATATCTGCGCTTCCCAGGCGGGGCGGGCGCGGGACTGGTCGATATCTTCAATGCGCAGCAGGAAACGGCCGCCCTTGGCCATTGCCATGTCATAGGCAAGCATGGCGGAATAGGCGTGGCCAAGGTGCAGCGGTCCGGTGGGCGAAGGCGCAAAACGGGTGGTGAATGTCACGCTTTCTCAATCACATAGACGGTGGATTTCAAGTTCATGCCGGGGAGGTGCTCCCCGTGTTCCTGAAATAGCAGCCTTGCGGCCCCAACGTCGACCCATTCAATGAGTTTTGTGGTATACGCCCGGTCCGCCAGGGCGTGATCATTGTAGGAGAAGGTGAACAATCCGCCTTTGGGCAGCGCATGCATGATCATGTCAAAGACCTCCGGTGGTGCAGCTCCGGTCCCCAGAACACCGCAGCCGGTAATCACGCGGTAAGTGCCGCGTTTGATCGGCTTGCGGCTGGAGGCGTCAATGCGGGTGATCTTGCGGTAGGCGCCTTTCTCCCTTGCCTGTGCCAGCATCTCCTCTGAGGGTTCCATGCCGTCGACAATGTCGTACCCCTGCCGCCGCAGGGCAAGGCCGGACAGGCCGGTGCCGCAGCCAAAATCCAGCACAGGCTCGCTGAGGTCCAATTGAAATTGCGCCAGCGCTTCAGCAATTCGCCCCGGTGTGGCGTAGCCGTTTTCGGCAATCTCGGCGTCATAAGAAGCGGCCCATTGGTTATAGTGCTCCAGGGTCGCTTCCTGTGTTTCAAGGTCGTAGGCCTTGTCCAGAAACTTTTCGATCATGCCGCAACTGTAGGCGGACAGGTCGCATTCCGTCTAGGAAAAGTTGGCGAGCCACGCCTGCCAGACGTCTTTGGCGCGGTCGGTGTAGGCCTTGTAGCGGTCCTTGCGGCCGCGGCGACCGCCTTTTAGACCATCAACTGGGCGGAACAGGCCGAAGTTGACGTTCATCGGCTGGAAGGTCTTGGCTTCGGCGCCGCCGGTGATGTGGTGGATCAGCGCGCCCATGGCGCTGTCCTGGGGCACTTCGGGCAGGTCCTTGCCAAGGATTTCGGCGGCAGCCATGCGGCCTGCAAGCAAGCCCATGGCCGCGCTTTCCACATAGCCTTCGACACCGGTGATCTGGCCGGCAAAGCGAATGTGGGGCTTCGACTTCAGCCGCATCTGGCTGTCCAGCAGGGTGGGCGAGTTCAGGAAAGTGTTGCGGTGGATGCCGCCAAGACGGGCAAAGCTGGCGTTCTCCAGCCCGGGGATCATTTTGAAGACTTGCGCCTGGGCGCCGTATTTCATTTTGGTCTGGAAGCCGACGATGTTGAACAGCGTCCCCAGCGCATTGTCGCGGCGCAGCTGCACCACCGCATGGGCCTTGACCTCTGGCTGATGCGGGTTGGTAAGCCCCACCGGCTTCATCGGCCCGTGGCGCAGGGTCTCGCGGCCGCGTTCGGCCATGACTTCAATCGGCAGGCAGCCGTCGAAATAACCGGCGGTCTCGCCTTCGTGGAACTCGGTCTTGTCAGCCGCCAGTAGCGCGTCGATGAAGGCTTCGTACTGGTCCTTGTCCATCGGGCAGTTGAGATAGGCGGTGCGTTCTTCTTCGGTCTCGCCCTTGTCATAGCGCGACTGCATCCACGCCTGGGACATGTCGATCGACTCGGCATAGACAATCGGCGCGATGGCATCAAAGAAGGCCAGTGCCTCGGCGCCGGTTTCAGCCTGGATCGCCTGGCCCAGGCTGGCTGAGGTCAGCGGGCCGGTGGCAAAGATCCAGTGGCCATGTTCCGGCAGGTCGGTGATTTCTTCATAGGAGACAGTGACATTCGGATGCGCCTTCAGCTTGGCTGTCACAGTTTCGGCAAAGGGGTCACGGTCCACCGCCAGGGCGCCGCCGGCGGGCAGGCGATGCTCTGCCGCGGTGGTCATGATCAGCCCGTTTGCAGCCCGCATTTCCCAGTGCAGCAGGCCCACGGCGTTCTGCTCGTCATCGTCCGAGCGGAAGGAATTGGAGCAGACCATTTCGCCCAGATTTCCGGTCTGATGGGCAAAGGTTTCCACCTTTGGGCGCATTTCGTGGATCACCACTGATACGCCCATGTTCGCCGCCTGCCAGGCGGCCTCGGACCCGGCCATGCCGCCGCCCACGATATGCAATGTCTGTGCCGAATGATCTGTCATGCCCGCCACATAGGGCAGGGGGCGGGTGCGTGCAACAGATATGGACCGCGCAGGCGGCCTGTCCGGTGATGCTTGTGTTCAGCGCGTGGGGAAATTTGGGGCCGCCGCTGCGGGAATGGTACGCCGGTGGTGAGAGACCGGTTGGAGGGACCCTTCCGCAGCAGCAGCCCAAATTGTGCAGGTCGGCCCATGTTTGGCGACCGTGCCCAATCTTTGCCATCATTCCGCCCGAATTGAAAGGCGGCTTTCCTGCCTCATATGGAAACAGTTAGTGCGGATAGGTAAACAAAGCCTAAAATTTTCGGAGAATTCCGGATTTCTTGCCGGAATTCCCGGAATTGTTCAGTTGTCCTGCCAGTCGGGGGCGCGTTTTTCGATGAAGGCGGCCATGCCTTCGATGGTGTCGCGGTACATCAGGTTCTCGACAATCACGCCGCTGGTATAGGCGTAGGCCTGATCAACGGGCATCTGCAGCTGTTCGTAAAACGCCTGCTTGCCGATTTTTACTGCGGCGCCGAGCTTGGACGCGATGGTTTCGGCGAGCTTCGTGGTTTCCGCCTCCAGTTCCTCCGGCGGGACGGCGCGGTTGGCCAGGCCCAGGTCGACCGCGCGGGCGGCGTCGATGAATTCGCCTGTGGTCAGCAGTTCAAACGCCTGTTTGCGGGGGATGTTGCGGGACAGTGCCACCATCGGGGTGGAGCAGAACAGGCCGATGCTGACGCCGTTGACGCCGAATTTGGTGCCCTCGGCAGCGACGGCCAGATCGCAGGAGGCAACCAGCTGGCAGCCAGCTGCTGTGGCAATACCGTGAACCTGGGCGATCACCGGCTGCGGCAACGACTGCAGCCCGGTCATCACGCTGGTGCAGCGGGCAAACAGATCCTGGAAATAGGCCTTGCCGCCATCCTCAGCCGCACGGCCTGCGGTCATCTGCTTGATATCATGACCGGCGCAGAACCCTTTGCCGGTGCCGGAGAGGATCACCGCCTTGATGCTGCTGTCTTCGCGCAGGATGTCGATCTGCGCCTGCAGCGCTGCCAGCATCTCGTCCGACAGGGCGTTCAGCTTTTCCGGCGTGTTCATGGTCAGCCGTGCTATGCTGCCTGTGTCGTGACGTTCCAGAATTGCCATCTTGCTCTCCTTGCAAATTCTGCGGCAACTCTAGGCGGGGCAAGCGGAAAGGGAAAGCATGACGCTGGCATTTGATGTCGCAGGGTTGACGGAATACCTGCATGGGATTTTTCCGCAGGTGCGCGAGGATTTCGCCATTGATGCGATGGATGAAAACGGTTTGCGGATGCGGCTGCTGACGGCAGACCGGCACTTGCGGCCCGGCGGCACGGTTTCGGGCCCGTCGATGTTTGCACTGGCGGATTGCGCGGTTTATGCTCTGATCCTGTCGCGGCTGGGGCGCGAGGCGCTGGCGGTGACCACCAATTGTTCAATCGATTTCATGCGCAAGCCTGCGGACGACGCGGATGTTATTGCCGAAGCCCGGCTGCTGAAGCTGGGGCGGGTTCTGGCGGTGGCCGATGTGCTGATGTATTCCGAAGGGCAGGCGGAGCCGGTTGCGCGTGCTTCGATGACCTATTCGATACCGCCCAAACGCTAGAGAACGGTTGCAAAGGGCTGGCCGACCTTCACCAGCGTTTCCCGGCCCTTGGCACTGTTTTCAACCAGATCCTTTGAAAAGCGGACCTTGCCGGGTTCAAACACGACCACAACAGTTGAGCCGCCAAACTTGAAATAGCCCTTTTCGTCCATCTTCTTCACGTCGCCGCTGGTGCGGGTGTTGACGATGGAGCCGACGCCAAAGGCGCCGACCTCGACAAAGCAATAGCTGCCGCAGTTTTCTGTTTCGATCAGGGTCCAGGTGCGTTTGTTCTCGCCAAACACATCCGGGCCGGCGCCAAGCGCAATCGGGTTGACCGAATGCAGTGCCCCGGGAATGTCCTGCGATGCAGTGATACGACCTGCGGCGGGGAAGTGATAGCGGTGGTAATCCGCCGGACACAGCCGCACGATGGCGAGCGCGCCGCCGATAAAACGTTGTGCAATACCGGGCAGCATGGAGCGCACCGACATCGGATAGCCTTTGACCGGGACAAACACATCTTCCGCCAGCTCCGGAAACACCAGCACCCGTCCGTCTGCCGGTGAAACGATGTCGCTTGGATCTGCGCTGAAGGGGCGGGCTTCGGGTTTCAGGTGGCGGACGAAGAAGTCGTTGAAGCAGTCATAGGCGGCTGCCGGGGCGGTGGCCTCGGACATGTCAATCGACAGCTCATTGATGACGGCGTCGATTTTCCGCCTGGAAAACCGCGAGTCGAACCAGGCGCCCATCAGTCGGCTGATCAGGGCGGAACGGAACAGAATTTTCTCGACCGGTCTGGCACTGGCATTCTGATAGGCCCAGCGGACCCATTTTTCGCCCAGAACCGTTTCTTCAAAGGTTTCACCGGTTTCGCGGTGAACAACAAGGATGGGCGCGCGCTGCATCAAATCTGCCAAATCAGGTTTCGTCCCGCAGCGCCTAGCAAGAAGCGGCGGGCGCGCCAAGAGCGGTTTGCAGCATACGGCGGGCTTAGACCGGGTAATCCCGGAGCCATTCTATGCAGGTTCGGGCTTCCTGAATTGCGGCTGCGGCACTGTCAAACACCCGGTTGCCATAGTGACCAATACTGTACCAGCCGCGCCCGTCCTCTGGATCGCGGCGGAACTCGTCGAAACCATAGGTGTCGTCCGGGCGCTGGAAAATGTCCACGCAGACAAAGCCGCCGTCCAGGTTAACTGATTGGAGCACTGTATTTTTATGTGCCATGGGTGTCACCGCAGCCGGATAATGAAATGGGTTCGGAGCCTAAGGAACAAAAAAAGGCCGGGGCGAACCCCGGCCGTTAGGTAGTTCCAATGCCCAGGGGATCATGGGCGCCAGAACGGAAGAGTGGCTTCATAATGGGCGTCCTGACGGGACAGCCCGATGTCCTTCAATTGTGCATCGCTCAGGTGTTTCAAATGAGTTCGGGTGCGGTGGCGCAGGCTCCACTTTGTCACCAGCACGGCAAAGGAGACGGCCCATTGCGCCAGCACCGGCAGGGCCGGGCGGCTGTTCAAATAGGACATGTTCAATTCTGCCATTTGCGTGTGCTGTGCCATGGGAGGCTTCCTTCGTATTGTGTTGATACAATCCTGTTGATTTAACGTGTCATGTTGATACAAAGGGGGCGCAAGGATGTCTAAGGATGGATTGTAATGGGTACAATTTGGCCGCAGAGCCTGGGTGAGGCAAAAGGTCCCAAGTACAAAAAGGTCGCAGATACAATCCGGTCTGCCATCGAGATGGGGAACTTGAAAATTGGTACAAAGCTGCCACCAGTGCGTGAACTCGCGTATCAGTTGAATATTACGCCAGGCACTGTGGCTCGGGCCTACAGTATCCTGACCGACGAAGGTGCGCTTGAAGCCGAAGTCGGGCGCGGCACCTTTGTAGCCGAAAAACAGACCCCGGTGCCCGATGACGTATGGTCGCGGGAGCTGCATATGCAGGAGATGCGTGATCCCGGTCATGTCAGCCTGTTCAGTCCGCGGATTGCCGACATGGGGCAGGTGGCCGCGGTGCGGGAGGCGCTGCACAAGGTGGCCGAATGCGATGCGCGCAGCTTGCTGAACTACCCGACCCGGGACGCATATCTGCCGGTGCGCCGGGCGGTGGCGGACTGGCTGTCAAAGTCACCGATCGGCAAGGTCAGTGAGGATGAAATTGTTCTGACACATGGCGGCCAGAACGGCATCATGGTTGTCCTGCAGGCCATTTTTTCCACACCGCAGCCGGTCATTATGGTCGAAGACCTGTCTTATGCGGGGTTCCGCAGGGCCGCAGAATTGCTCAGGGCGCAAGTGGTGGAAGTGGCCATGGATGAACATGGCATCCGGCCCGACGCAATGGAACTGGCACTTCGGAAAACCGGGGCTACGGTGCTTTGCACCAGTCCGGAAGTGCACAATCCGACCGGCATTTTTACACCGCTGGAGCGGCGTAAGCAGATTGTATCAATCGCCCGCCGCCACGGGGTGCAGATTGTCGAAGACGACTGTTACCGCCTCGGGGATGCCAGAGCGCCCAGCTACAGGGCTTTGGCGCCGGAATTGGCGTGGCATGTAACGTCGATTTCCAAGACCCTGACACCGGCGCTGCGGGTTGGTTTCGCGATTGCCCCGGAAGGGGGCACCACACATCTGCGCCGCATCGCTGAATACGGTTACTTTGGCCTGGCCCAGCCGCTGGCCGAGCTGACCAGGCACCTGTTGACAGATCCGCGGCTGCCCGATCTGATCGCTGCTGTGCGGGCAGAGATGGCGCGCTATGTGCGGGTGGCGGTCAATGCGCTTGGCGGGTTCGATCTGACGTGGAACCCGGATGTACCCTTTGTCTGGCTGCGGCTGCCTTCGGGCTGGCGTTCCGCGGCCTTTACCCGTGCAGCTGAAGCCAACGGGGTGCAGATCCGTTCTGCCGATGAATTTGCCCTGCGCAACGGCCGGGCGCCCAACGCGGTTCGCATTGCCATCAATGCACATGTGTCTCTGAAGCAGTTCGAAGAAGCGATGCTGCGCTTGCGCGCCCTGTTGGACAACCCGCCGGAGCAGATCAGCGTTTAGCGTAAGTGAAAAAAATAATGATGCCCAGCGGTCGCTGGGCCCATCCCGGAATAGTTTATCCCGGCACTATTCAACTTGGATTGAAACACCGGAGGCGTGATTGGGATTGAACGACCAGATATCACGGCCTGCCGCAATCCCGGCGGTTATCGCTGCGGCCAGAAGACCTGCAGCGGAAGCGCCGCCGACTACAGTGCCGTTAAGGATCGGGGCCAAAGTCTCCTCTCCTGACCGGCCGCCGGCGGCGCATTTAATATAAGCATTCGTTGGCCGCCGTTTCAGTGTCGGTACGTTGACCTTGGCGGGTGTTATGAATGTCGCTTTGAATTCGGCGCTTTCAATGGTGCACTTTGCGCCAACAACTTCCCGTATATTGTCGCTACTAGGGTGGCCGCCTGTTTTTTCCAGCTTTTCCTTGTCGAGAATTACATGCGTGCGGAAAGTAAGTTCTTTATATCCTTCAACGCGAGGAAGAGTGACGCCTTGGTTTTTAAGTGAAGCTGTGGCCGCAGGACCAGTGACTTCGGCATTTTGCATGCAAGCACTAAGAATGACCAGGAATGAGAAAGCCAAAGCTACTTTGCGAAACATGGGTTGCAGTGTCCTTAAGTTGATTTCGTTTTCGGCGACCTAACGTTCGGTTGATGGTGGGGCAACGACCACAGTTTGTGTTGAAGCGATTGGGTGGCGTTCGTGTTCTCTGTTTGCAACAGGCAGCCTGGGAAGGGGAGTGTGATTGGGGTATTATAATACCTATTTTTTAACCCATTGTTTTGTAACGATTTAATCTCCTGTGTTGCAATTGACTGAGGCTTGGGATGCCCGTAAACCCCCTTCATCGAATTCAGGTTGGAGCCCGTTGGGATTCTGCCTTCACGACAAACAGGATTGACCTGCCATGAAAACCTTTTCTGCTACTCCGGCAGACATCGACAAGAAGTGGATCCTGATCGACGCCGAGGGCGTTGTTCTGGGCCGCCTTGCCTCGATCGTTGCCATGCGCCTGCGTGGCAAGCACAAGCCGTCCTTCACTCCGAATATGGATATGGGCGACAACGTCATCATCATCAACGCCGAGAAGGTGCAGATGACCGGCAAGAAGCGCGAAGAGCACTTCTACTGGCACACCGGCCATCCGGGCGGCATCAAGTCGCGCACCAAACAGGAAATCCTGGAAGGTGCACATCCGGAGCGCGTTGTGACCCAAGCGGTCAAGCGTATGCTGCCGGGCAACCGTCTGAGCCGTCAGGTCATGACCAATCTGCGTGTTTATGCTGGTGCCGAGCACCCGCACGAAGCCCAGGCCCCTGAAGTTCTGGATGTCAAATCCATGAACAAGAAAAACACCCGGAGCTGATATTGATGTCTGATCAGATCAACACTCTCGAAGAGCTCGCAGCTGCAACCGGTGTGGAAGCAGTGGCCGAAGAAACCATCGCGCGTGAGCCGGTTCGTGACGAACTGGGCCGCTCCTATGCCACTGGCAAGCGTAAAGACGCAGTTGCCCGCGTTTGGATCAAGCCGGGCTCCGGCAAGGTCGAAGTGAACGGCAAGGAAATCAACAAGTACTTCGCCCGTCCGGTGCTGCAGATGATCCTGCGTCAGCCGTTCCAGGTTGCCGGCGTTGAAGACCAGTTCGACGTCTACGCCACCGTCAAAGGCGGCGGTCTGTCCGGTCAGGCCGGTGCGGTCAAGCACGGTATCTCCAAAGCTCTGCAGCTGTACGATCCGGCTTTGCGCGGCGCGCTGAAGGCGGCAGGCTTCCTGACCCGCGACAGCCGTGTTGTCGAACGTAAGAAATACGGTAAGGCCAAAGCCCGCCGTTCGTTCCAGTTCTCCAAGCGTTAAGCTGGAGCCATATGGTTCTGGAAGGGCTCGCCATTGGCGGGCCCTTTTCTGTTTCTGCTTTTGGGAATTTCCCCAAATTTTTCAAGTACTTTTAGAAAGATGTCCTAACTTGACCGGGACGTCCCAATATCGGCTACTGAAGGCGGCTCAGAGAATGACATCACCGGAACAATTCAAGACGGCTCCTATCGGCAATGGCAAACTGGAAATTGGCCGGTTCACCCATGGCTATGAAGATATGGAAGTCGAGGGGCAGGGCGGCGGCGCCAATGTGATGCTTGGCTCATTTTGCTCCATTGGCCGCGGTGTAAAGCTGATGCTGGATCAATCGCCGACACTGGACAGGATTTCGGCCTTCCCTTTTGGCGAGATGTTCACCGAGCATCTGGGTGGTGCCGAAACTCATGCACCCGCGCAGGGTGGACATGATGTGGTGATCGGCAATGACGTTTGGATTAGCGCAAATGCCACTGTCCTGGGTGGCGTGACCATTGGCAATGGCGCCGTTATTGGGCCAAACGCCACTGTGGCCGCAAATGTCGGCGCCTATGAAATCTGGGCTGGCAACCCGGCTCAGATGGTCCGCAAACGCTTTGATGACGCGGTCTGTGCGAAGCTGCAGGAATTGTGCTGGTGGGATTTGCCGCTGCCGTTGATCCAGCAAATGGCGCCGCTGCTGTCAACTCAGCCAACAGTCGACCTGATCGAAGGCTTGCAGGGTATTGTTAGTGACCTCGTAACCTTCACGGATGAAAGCGCGGCCTGACGCTGGGCTAAATCCATTCTGTTTCAATTGGTTATATTGGTCCGAAAGCAAAGACAGCCTCTGGCCGTCAACTGTTCCGAAAATCTATCGTTACATGGGCAAACCGCGTCCTGAGGGGGCGCAGCTGTCATGTCGCAGGCGATCTACGAAAAATACGGCGGGTTCAGCACGATCAGCCGGATTGTGATGACCCTTTATGAGATGGCGCTTGAGTCCGATCACAGCGGCGATCACTTCGCCGATGTCGACATGGCGCGCCGCATCGATTGTCAAACCAAGTTCATTTCCTCCCTGCTGGGCGGCCCGGTAGCGGACCTGGCATCCTGGCTGCAAGTCTTTGCTAACCCGATGAAAATCGTTGCCCTGGAAGAGATGAGGGACGCTTTGTCCGAGGCGTTCCATGTAAGTGATATCGGGCCGGAGGATATTATGGGCATTGGCGAGGTGGATCTCGTCAATGCGGGCTGCGAACTCAAAGCGCCGCAGCCCAGTGGCCGGTTCTAACAGATGGGTCTAGTCGTCAGGCCCGATCAGCCCCAAGCCGCGCAGGTAAATCCCGATACCGCTTTCCAGCAGGTCTTCGGGTGGAAAAGGTGAGGCCGCGCCGGGGGAATTGCGCGCATAGAGCTCCACCACACCGTGGCTCATGGCCAGCACATGGGCGGAAAACATCGAGGCAGGCGGGCGTTTTTCCGCCGGGATATGCTGGCTGAGGTCGGCCGCCGCGCGCTCCAGGATCTGCCGCGCCCGTGCGGCCGCATCGGCTAGTTCCGGTGTGCGATTTACCGATATGCCGCTTTCGAACATGGCGATGTAATGCCCGGGATGCTTGCGGGCAAAGGCAAGATAGGCCCGCCCCGTCGCCTCAAACGCTGCCAGCGCGGACGGCTGATACTTGTCATAGGCGTGCTGCATCAGATCAGCAAACATGACATAGCCCTGGCGCGATGCTTCTGCGATCAGATCTTCTCGGCCCTCAAAGTGGCGGTAGACGGCGGCAGGCGTGACGCCTGCGGTTTTGGCCGCTTCCGATAGGGTAAAGCCTGTCGGCCCTTTGGCTTCGATCAGCTGCAGGGCCGCTTCGACCAGCGCCTGACGCAGATTGCCGTGATGATAACCGCGTTTAGGCATCCCAGATATCCGGGCCTCCGCAAATGTCATGGTCCAGGGCGCCGATCGCCTTCTGGTCTTTGTTGTCGTATTCGATGCCGTGCAACACAGTCCGGATTGCCATCAGCCGCGCGCGCCTCTTGTCGTCTGAGCGTACTACGGTCCAGGGCGCCCCGGCACAATGACTGCGTGTGAAGGTTTCGGAAATGGCCGCGCTGTACGCATCCCATTTCTGCAGGCCTTTGACGTCAATGGAGCTGAGCTTCCATTGCTTCAACGGGTCGGATTCGCGGGACAGGAAGCGGCGCAGCTGCTCGCCTCGGCTGACGTTCAGCCAGAATTTGAACAGATGCACGCCGTCCTCTGCCAGCGCCTGTTCAAATCCCGGAACCTGATGAAAGAACCGCTCCCGTTGATCATCCGTGCAAAAGCCGAACACCTTTTCGACCACACCGCGGTTGTACCAGCTGCGGTCGAAGAACACGATTTCACCGCCAGTTGGCAGATGCTGCACATAGCGCTGGAAATACCATTGGCTCTGCTCTGCCTCTGTGGGCTTTGCAAGGGCCACCACGCGGGAGCCGCGCGGGTTCAGGTTCTCGCGGAAACGCTTGATGGTGCCCCCTTTTCCTGCGGCGTCGCGGCCTTCGAAAATAAGAGCGATGCGGGCACCGCTTGCCTTCACCCAGGCCTGCAGCTTGACCAGCTCAACCTGAAGCGCTTCCAGCTCCTTTTCATAAGCCTTGCGCTTCATGCGTTTTCGGTACGGATAGCTTGGGCTGAGGATTTCGTCGTTATCTGCCGTCTGAATAGCCTTGCGGATCTCCTCTGGCGCGCCGGTCTCAAAAAACTGGCTGATGGCCCCGTCAAATGGCAGCGTCATGTGCAAAACCCTTCTGTCCTCAATCCCTTATATGGGAAAGGAATATGGAATGTGAATCACCTTAACGAAAATGTGCCCTGGCGGCCGGGTAAATGCGCGGCAACCAGGGTGTCAGAGAGGCGTTTTTCCTCAGGGGAGAGTAGTCTGCCGGGAACGCGCTTGCGCAAAATCGCATCGCGGTGTTCCCGGGCGGCGGGGGCAGGACCTGTGTCTTAGCTGCCGATCTGATCCATCTCATAGGGTGTTGTCTGATAGATCTTGTTGATCCAGTTGCCGTACAGCAGATGCGCGTGGCTGCGCCAGCGGTTTTGCGGCGGCTGGCTGGGGTCGTCGTCCGGGTAGTAATTCCCCGGCACGTTGATCGGGGTGCCGTTGGCCACGTCGCGGTCGTATTCCTGCTTTAGCGTATCGCTGTCATATTCGAAGTGATTGAAAATATAGAGCGCCCGGCGCGCCTTATCTTCGATCAGGCAGGGGCCGACCTCGTCGCTGCCCAAGAGCGTCGTCAGCCCCGAGACTGCATCAACTTCTGACTGCTTCATTTCTGTCCAGCGGCTGACGGGGATCACGAAATCATCCGAAAACCCACGCAAGTAAGGCGAGGCAGGCGCCATGTTCTGATGCCGGAAGCAGCCAAAGGCCTTGTGATCCAGCATGTATTTCTTAACACCGTGGAAATGGTTGATCATCGCCATGCCGCCCCAGCAGACGCCGAAGGTCGAATGCACGTTGGTCTGGGTCCATTCAAACACCTCGCGCATCTCGTCCCAATAGGTCACTTCTGGAAAGTCGAGATGTTCAATCGGGGCGCCGGTGATGATCAGCCCGTCGAATTTCTCGTGCTTCACCTCCTGAAAGGGGCGGTAGAATTCGGCCATATGGGCGGCAGCGGTGTTCTTGGTGCGGTGTTCGCTCATGCGGATCAGGCTCAGCTCGATCTGCAGAGGTGTTGCGCCGATCAGCCGGGCGAACTGGTTTTCCGTCTGAATCTTCTTGGGCATCAGGTTCAGCAGGCCGATGCGCAATGCCCGGATATCCTGGCGTGCCGCCTGATCCGGCGACATGACCATCACGCCTTCGTTCGTCAGAACGTCATAGGCGGGAAGGTCTGCGGGGATCTTGATGGGCATGTCAGCATCCTGATTTGCGGAAAGTTGTACGATATAGCGGAGACTATCAGATATGCGGGTTAACCGCGGGCCTCAAGGGCTTCGGCGATCAATTCCACGAAACCGGTCTCATCCTTGACGGCAGAAATCTGGCCAGCGGTAACTGTGACGCCCCAGTTGTCCGCCATCGCCTGATAGCGGGGCTGGCGGTGTGCCAGCGCCTGGGCATAGGTCCAGCGGATGAAAGCATCTGGGTCGACATCCTCCTCGGATATCCCGTTTTCCTGAAGATAGTCTTGCCAGACCCGGTTCAGAAACTCTGGCTGATAGGACATTGGCTTGGGCGCGCGGTCAAAGCGGCGCACCAGTTCAGCTGTGTGTTCTTCGCTGCCCTTGATCCAGACCATCAGCGTGTGCTTGCTGAGCTCGGTCAGGATCTGGTCTTCGGGATCATTGGCATCAACCCATTCGCAGATTGATCCACCGGTATCGCAGATGAAATTTGGATAGCCATACAATTGCTGGGCACGGCCTTCAAAATACTCGGTATCCAGCAGCGCGCGGATTTCGGCAACGCGGAACTGTTCCTGACGACGTTTGTATTCCTCGATGGGCAGGCCGCCTTTGGTCTCATCGCCCGGCTTGCCCAGGTAAGAGGCGACGGGGGTCAGATTCTCAAACGTGATGTTGGAGCCGATGTAGATCGAGTCCGACAGAAGAAGTTCGCGCAGAAACGGGACCTTCATTGCCTCGGCCTTGGCGTTGTCGGCGATGTATTCCCCCATGTAGCGCGTGCCGATACGATAATCGATCGAATAGTGGAACCAGCTGCCTGCGCCGCGCAGAACATTGCTGACATAGGTTTTGCCTAGCCCGGACATGCCAAAGAACAGCACCCGTTTGTTGGGCGCATCGCGCCAGTCCTGTGCAGAAGAATAAAGCATGGAAGTTCCAAGTCCCTGAAAGTCGTCACGCCTTGCTAGCCACCTGCGGGGGCTTGGTCAATTCCATGTGCATTTGTGCCGCAGGCGAAGATGGCGGCATTGAAAAACCCCCGCATGTAGGATGCGGGGGCAGCTTTTCTTCGGGCAGCACGGGCGCCTGACGGTGTCAGAAATTGTAGCCCACCTTGAAGCCGACCCCGACAGAGGTGTTGTCGCCAAAAGCGGACGTTGCAAAGGGCGCGCGGCTGACCACGGTTTGCGCACTGCCGACACGGGTGATGTTCACACCGCCGGACAGGGTCATATTGCCCTGTTTGTATTTTGCACCGATGGTCAGGCCAAGACGTCCATCAGTCGGGCTGAGATTGGACTGAAAGCCGCCCAGGGTTTCCTCATAGCTTACCGAAACAGAGCCGGACCAGTTCTCGTTGAAACTGCGTCCAACACCCAGAGTGTAAGTGTACCGGTCATCAGAAAAGGAGACCAGCGGCGCGCCGATCAGGGTGCCGGTATAGAAGCTGGGCGAGATATTGAATTGTGACCATTCAACCCAACGGATTTGACCAAAAAGCAGGGTGTCCTTGGCAATTCCGGTCTGAAAATCCAGGTTTATGGCCTTGGGTGTACTGATGGATGTCGTCGAAGCCAGTCCTGCCGGCAGCCCGCCGCCGGTTTCCACGGTGTCGATGTCATGGTCAACTTCCGAGAAATAAGTCAGCGCAATCCGCAGTGCGATGTCCGGGCGCTCATAGGCAACCCCGACCAGATAGCCGAAGCTCTGATCCCGGTCGCCGGTCGCGGCATAGTTGCCAAAGACCGGAATAGACACTTCGGCTTCCAGAGTTTGCAGGCGTATACCGCCATGTACGCTGAAGTTGTCATTGAACTTATAGCGCAGAACACCGCTGATCGCGTTGGAATTCAGTTCTGCGGTGGCCCCTTGAAAGACATAGCCAGTGCCTGCCGGGTAATCCACGTCGGCGCCGAACGGCTGGTCAAAAATCAGCGCAAAGCTCAGGCGGTCATTGATGTCCCGCTTGTAGGCTGCTCCCACCTGGAGATGCGATCCGACCATATCGCCGGACTCCACGCCAAGCGCGGTGCCGGATACGTCCGGGCTGACATATCCAAGCGAGAATTCCGCGTAGTTGCCGTTTTCAAACAAAGGCGCCAATGATTGGCCAGAGCGGTCGACGCCGCCGGCCATGGCTGCTGCGGGTATCAATGCCAGCGCCACTGGCGCTGCGAAGCGTTTTTTCATCTGTTCCTCCCTCATCGGCGGGTATGGTGGGCCGCTTTACGCGAACGTAGTTTGGGGGATTTCCGCAAATCAATATTAACCGCACGGAAACTTGGCGGATATGGTCAGCTTTATGGGGTTCTGCGCGGCTGGCCTGCAACTATATTCAGATAATTTGCAAAGCAGATGACCGCGGCGCCGCCCAGCACCCAGGCGTCCAGCAGCTCTCCGTAGATCACCATGCCAAGAATGGCGATGGCCGGAAGTCGGGCAAAATCCACCGGCACCACCACACTGGCGGGGGCCAGCGAAAGGGCAGTGGTCAGGCAGAAATGCGCGGTCAGACCAGCAATGCCGATCAGCACCAGCCAAGGCAGGGTGCCTGCATCCGGCAGGGCCATGTCGCCGTCCCAGCCTGCTGCAACCAGCCCCATCACCAGCTGCATGGCAGTAAGCCAGAACAGGATGGAGGCGGTGTCTTCATGCCGGGTCAGCCTTTTGGTCAAAATGGCAGTCAGAGCGAAGAAAATGGCGCAGCTGGCCGCCGCAGCCAGCCCAAGGCTCATGGTTTCCGGGCTTGGGCGTGCGACGATCAGAATGCCCGCAAATCCAAGTGCGGCGGCCAGGATCCGCCGCCGGGTCAGTGTTTCACCCAGTAAAAGCGGCGACAGGATGATGACCCATAAGGGAGAGGTAAACTCCAGCGCAAACACCTGTGCCAGCGGGATCAGCGTGACCGCCAGAAACCACAGGTTTTGACCGGTGAAATGGAAGATGTTGCGCAGCAGATGCAGACCCAGCCGTTGCCGCCGGACCAGATGCCAGCGCTCCGCGGCGGTCAGAACCGCAACCACGATCAGTATCCCGACCAGGCTTCGGTACGCCATGATTTCAAAGGTATCCAGCGCCAGCCCGGCCTCACGCCCGGCAATGGCCATGGCAGAAAAGGACACGATCGCCCCAACCATCCACAGCGCCGCCAGCCCTGCGCGCGTCTCGCCTTGTGTCATGCCTGCCCTCTTGATCTTTTGCGCAGAGCAGAAGCGGAAAGTCTTTGGGCGTCAAGACATTCCGCCGTAGGGCAGGGGGCAGAAGAACTGAATCTGAATACAGAGCCTGAATAGAGACGTCCGGGATCAGCCTGCCTTCAGGCCATCCATCCTCAGGCCGCTGCGCTGCGCAGGGCTGATCCATCCAGCGAGCGGCCCTCGCTGATATAGGCCGCCGCCGCCACCGGATCAAAGTTCAGACGGTCCAGCAGCGTGCGGATTTCGGCGGTCAGCGCCTCAGTCACCTCCGACGGGTTACGGGTCGCATTCTTCTTTTCCGGGAGCTGCGGAACGCCGTTGTGACCCAGATCGGCCAGCAGTTTGGCCGCACCTTCCAACCTGCCCCAAGGGGCGAAACTTGTCAGGTTTCAGGATGACATTGCTATAGCTCATGTCCAGATACCATTGCCAAGGAAGCGTGATGTTCTGGAAGTCATCGCGACCGACATGTTTGGCCACGAATTCGCCCTCTCCCAATCGTATCAGGAAAGGGCTGCGTCGTAGGGTTCACGGCAGATGGTGACCTTGGTGTCGCTGCCCCGGATTTCCTTCGGCACAAACGCCGTCACTTCGGCTGCCGGGATATGGCTGACGAATGCCGCATCGGTTTCAGTACCATCCGGCCAGATCTGGCGCTGGTGGTTCTGAGCCCCCGAGGACCCCAGATCCGCGGGGGTGATTTCATCGTTCGGGGAAATCGGCGTGATCACACTGGTTTCATTGCATAAACTGGACAATGCAATTTCAAAGGGCGTGCCGCCAACCTCATTAGTCTTGATGAGGATAAGCATCGGCAGGTGGCAAATGATCATCGAATTCACCGAACCAGTAGTATTTGGAGGGTACTTTCAAAAATATCTGAGGGTTTGGTTACCCATGAGGCGCAAAGGAAACGGGTAAAAGAAAACCCCGGCCAATCCGGCCGGGGTCTCAAGGTTTCAGATCATTCCCACTCGATCGTGCCCGGAGGCTTCGAGGTGATGTCATAGGTGCAGCGGTTGATGCCTTTGACCTCGTTGATGATCCGTGTGGCGGTTTCTCCCAGGAATTCATGGCTGAAGGGGTAGTAATCCGCCGTCATCCCATCCACCGAGGTTACCGCGCGCAGGGCGCAGGCATAGTCATAGGTGCGGCCATCGCCCATCACGCCGACAGTGCGGACCGGAAGGATCGCCACGAAGGCCTGCCAGATGTCATCATAAAGGCCGTGCTTGCGGATCTGGTCGATATAGATTGCATCCGCCTCGCGCAGGATCTCCAGCTTCTCGCGGGTGATTTCACCGGGGCAGCGGATTGCCAGGCCCGGTCCGGGGAAAGGGTGGCGCCCGATGAAGCTTTGCGGCAGGCCCAGCTCGCGGCCCAGGGCGCGGACCTCGTCCTTGAACAGCTCGCGCAGCGGCTCGACCAGTTTCAGGCCCATTTTCTCCGGCAGGCCGCCCACATTGTGGTGCGACTTGATGGTGACAGAAGGCCCGCCCGAGAAGGACACGGATTCGATCACATCCGGGTACAATGTGCCCTGCGCCAGGAACTCGGCGCCGTCGATGGTGTCGGCGTGCTTCTGGAACACGTCGATGAACAGCTTGCCGATAATCTTGCGTTTGGTTTCCGGGTCCGACTGGCCGTCCAGCTCCCCCAGGAACAAATCGCTCTCATCCGCATGGATCAGCTTGATGTTGTAGTTGTCGCGGAACATCGCGACAACTTCTTGCGCCTCGTTCTTGCGCAACAGGCCGTGGTCCACAAACACGCAGGTCAGCTGGTCGCCGATGGCCTCGTGGATCAGGATCGCTGCGACGGAACTGTCAACGCCGCCGGACAATCCGCAGATCACCTGCTTGTCGCCGACTTGCGCGCGGATCTTTTCGATCATCTGCTCGCGGTAGGCGCCCATGGTCCAGTCGCCTTTGAAACCCGCCAGTTTGACGAAGTTCTCATAAAGTTTGGCGCCATTGGGGGTGTGATGCACTTCCGGATGGAACTGCACGGCGTAGAAATTACGCGACACATCAGCGGTGATGGCAAAAGGCGCGTTGGGGGAGGTGCCGTAGACCTGGAACCCCGGGGCAATGTCGCTGACGTGGTCGCCGTGGCTCATCCAGACCTGCTCGCGGTCGGCATCATCTGCGAACCAGCCGTCCAGCAGCTCCAGGCGCTCGACGGTGGGGGTTACAAAGGCGCGGCCAAATTCGGCGGTGCCGTGGCCGCTTTCGACCTTGCCGCCCAGCTGGTGCATCATCACCTGCTGGCCATAGCAGATGCCCAGGATCGGCACCCCCAGATCAAAGATCTCCTGCGGGGCCCGTGGCGACCCTTCGCGGGTCACGCTGTCCGGCCCGCCCGAGAAGATCACCGCCTTGGGCGCCATCTTGCGCACAAAGTCCATGGTGACATTCTGATAGGGGTGGATTTCGCAATAGACATTCAGCTCGCGCAGGCGGCGCGCAATCAGCTGCGTGACCTGGCTGCCGAAGTCGATGATGAGAAGGCGGTCATGGGATGTCTCTGTCATGCACGCGCCATAGGGCAGGAACGCGTTCTCTGCAAGAGGGTTTGGGCAACGGACCGCCTGCCGTTTGTCATTTGTGTGCAGGAGCGCGGTTCACACCGCACGAAGTATGCCAAAGTCCACTGACGCGGAGGAAATTGCGGCGGCAATGTCGCTTTTCAACTTGAATGGCCGCAATCCTGCGGCGGCGGACTGCACGAGGGTTATAATACCCTTCGCAATGAAATGCCTGTGGTGAGGATAAACCATGACAGAAGCAGCCCCGCGCCGCCGTGCCCGTGGAGGCGGAGGCGCCGCCCGCCGCGCCGAGCGCACCAGCGTAAAGATCGAGACCGCCAAGTATATTGAGCGCAACATTCCGAACTTTGAAGTTCTGAATGAGGAAGCGCTGGAAATCATCGAATACAACGCGGAAACGATTCTGGAAGAAGTCGGCGTCAACTTTGTTGACAATCCGGCGGCGCTGCAGCGCTGGCGTGATGCCGGCGCCGATGTCGATGGCGAACGCGTCCGCATTCCCCGCGGCCTGGCCCGTAAACTGTGCTCCACTGCACCGTCCGAATTTACCCAGCATGCCCGCAACCCGGAGAAATCCGTCGTCATCGGCGGCAAGAACCTGGTTCTGGCCCCGGTTTACGGCCCGCCGTTTGTGCGCGACCGCAGCGGCGGCCGCCGTTATGCGACCATGGATGACTTCAGCAAGTTCGTGAAACTGGCTTATATGTCCAAATGGCTGCACCATTCCGGCGGCACCGTTTGCGAACCCACCGACATCCCGGTGAACAAGCGCCACCTGGACATGCTGATGGCGCATATGACCCTCAGCGACAAGCCGTTCATGGGCTCGGTGACCGAACCCAGCCGGGCGCAGGATTCTGTTGATATGGCAGGCATCCTGTTCGGCGAGGAGTTCGTGCAGAACAACACCGTGATGACCTCGCTGACCAACATCAACTCGCCGATGACCTTCGACGACGTGATGATGGGATCGCTGGAAGTCTATGCCAAGAACATGCAGGCCTGCATCGTTTCGCCGTTTATCGTCGGTGGCGCCATGGCGCCGGTGTCGGTGGCCGGCACTCTGACGCAGGTTCTGGCAGAGGTTCTGGCCGGCGTCGCCTATAGCCAGCTGTGCCGGGCCGGCGCGCCGGTGATCTTCGGTGCCATGGTGACCTCGATCGACATGAATTCTGGTGCGCCGACCTTTGGCACCCCGGAGGCCTCCCACATCACGTATGGCGCAGGCCAGCTGGCCCGCCGTCTGAACCTGCCGTTCCGCTCGGCCGGCTCGTTCTGCGGCTCCAAACTGCCCGACGCGCAGGCGGCTTATGAAACCGCCAACTCGCTCAACATGGGTCTGCTGTCCGGCGTGAACTTCATGCTGCACTCCTGTGGCTGGCTCGAAGGCGGCCTGGTCGCAGACTTCGAGAAATTCGTGATGGACGCCGACCAGCTGGGCGTGCTGCACGGCTTGGCCAAAGGCGTGTCGGTGGACGAAAACGCCCAGGCAATGGCGGCCATCCGCGAGGTTGGTCCCGGCGGTCACTACCTTGGCTGCGAACACACGCAAGCCAACTTCAAATCGGCCTTCTGGAAGACCGACGTGCTCGACTACAAACCTTTCGAGCAGTGGGAAGAGGAAGGCTCGCGCGACACTTATGCGCTGGCAGAGAACCGCGTCGAGAAACTGCTTGCCACCTACGAGCAGCCTGCGCTGGATCCTGCGATCAAAATGGCGCTGGACGAATATGTCGCCAAGAAAAAGGAATCCATGCCCGACGCCTTCATGTAAGCGCGGTGGCGAATTCCTGTGCAGGGGGATCTCTCTGTGCCATAGCAAAGCGGCGGTCCTACGGGGCCGCCGTTTTTGTATGCGCGCCAGAGCGCAAAAAGCCGGTCTCGCCGGCCAGGGCAATCAGCACATCCACATGGCGGATCATTGAATATCCGGCTTCGCCGGTCTTGCGCGCTGTATTCAGTGTCTCCTCCAGTTCCAACAGGCGCATAACTGCGGCAGCAGGTCTTGGCACCTCGCCATAGCCCAGAATCCGGCGCAGATCGCGTTTGCGACTGTAATTCCTGGCTCCAAGGCGGGCGGCCCGCGATAGAATCCGCGGGCGCCGGAGCAACGAAACGCGGCTGAATACGTCCTGCATGATCGTCTCCTTTCCAATCTCTGAACTGGCTCTGCTATAACACAACCCAAGGTGGCGTTGCGGAGAGGTGGCAACCGGCGAACGGTATGTTTTGTAATGATTATGTTTTATCTGGAAACAATGACCTCCGATCCGCGCTTTTGTCCAAATCAGGCCGGGCAAAATGGGACATGCCGCAGGTACCATCAAATGCGGCTGGCCCGGCAGCCTGGCTCACGACCGGGGGTTAAGAATGCAAAACATGACACAGGCACCCTTTCCTGGCTGGGTGCCGCTGGAAACATGCCGCTACCTTCAGCACACCGAGGCAGGCCGCCCGATCCGGCAGCTGGCCCGCAAGGCGGGTTGCCACCCATCCACCATTCTGCGGCAGGTCCGTCGGGTGGAAACCCTGCGGGATGACCCGCTGATAGACGAGGTGCTGACCTATTTGGCCGGGCGTCTGAAGTCCGTTTCGGTGAAACCGGGCAAAGCTGAACCGCCCTCAGCCGTCAGCCGCAGCCTGAAGTCGGGCTTTGATCGCGAGGCAGCCAGTGTGCTGACCCTGCTTAGCCGCGGCGGTGCTGTTCTGGCAGCTGCCGAGGGCATGGAAATGGCCGTGGTTGTGTGCGAAGGCCAGGAGGCAGACGGGCAGAAAGTCGCAGTGTCACGGCCTCTGGCCGGAGCCCTGGCGCTCACTGGCTGGATTACCTGTTCGCGGCGTGGGCGTATCAGCCGCTACGCGATTACCGCCGCTGGGCGGGCCGCCCTGAACCGGATCATAGCCGACCAGGAAAACCGCGCCCGCGCCCGGCTGGAGGGGGGCTTTGCTGAAGCCCAGGCGCCGTTCGAGCCGCCTGAGGCCGGCGAGGCAGGGGGAGGAGGCCGCAAGTCCCGTTATGGCGGTGCGGAAACGCCGCTGGAGATGCTGGCCAGGCTGTCGGACAAGGATGGCAAGACATTCCTGACCGAGCCGATGGTTCGGGCCGGCAGGCGCTTGCGCGAGGATTTTGAGCTGGCGCAGATCAGCAGCCACCTGATGCAGGAGGAGCTGTATTTTGCGCAGGGAAACCATCCGTTGCGCAGCAACAGCCACCAGGCCGCCGCTGACGCGCATCAGAGAATGACACAAGCTTTGAAGAAGCTGGGGGCGGGGCTCAGCGACATTGCGCTGCGCTGCTGCTGTCATCTGGAGGGGCTTGAGACGGCCGAGCGGAATCTGGGCTGGCCTGCGCGCTCTGGCAAGGTTGTGCTGCGGATTGCCCTGCAGCACCTGGCTGAGTTTTACGGTGAAACCAGTCCGAAATACGAGGAAATGATCGGCTGACGGGGGCGTGGCAAAAGAAAACGGGCCCGCAAATGGCGGACCCGTCTGAAGGCTGGAAAGGACAGGGGGGCCTTAGGCCGGAACCGCTGCTTTGGCCTCTTTCAGGTGGTTCAGAACGGTCTCCGGGGAGGACACGCCATAGGGGTCTTCGCCGTGGTTGTCGGACAGGCCCGGCTCTTCGAACCATGCCTCAACAACACCGTTGTTGATGATGGCAGCATAGCGCCAGGAGCGGTTGCCGAAGCCCAGGTTATCCTTGGCGACCAGCATGCCCATCTTGTGGGTGAACACGCCAGAGCCGTCCGGGATCACTTCCACGTTTTTCAGATCCTGTGCGCGCGCCCATGCATTCATCACAAAGCTGTCGTTGACCGACATGCAGTAGATCGCGTCGATGCCTTGGGCCTGGAAATCGGCAAAGCCTTTTTCAAAGCCCGGCAGCTGGAAGGTGGAGCAGGTGGGGGTGAAGGCGCCCGGCAGGGAGAACAGCACAACGCGCTTGCCTGCAAAATAGTCAGCGGTGGTCTTGTCTTCCCAGCGGAACGGGTTCGGGCCCTCGATCGCTTCGTCGCGGACGCGGGTGTGGAAGGTCACGTCGGGCAGCTCTACGCCAGCTTTCATTTCAGCTTGCTCCTGATAGCAAAGGTTCATTCGGCGGGCACGCTTAAAATGATTCTAATCAGGCTTCAACACATCCTTGTGAATTGCGGAAAGGTTTCCGGCACCATCCCGCCAACGCAGGATTTCGGTGCCGGAAACTGGTGCAGAAACGACGTTTTCGCCCCGGTAGGGGAGGCTACGCTGCAGCCTTTTTGATTGTCACCGTGGTGCCGCGCACCTTGCGTTCGGCAGCTGTGGTCAGGTCATCGAACTTCTTCAGGGTGGCCAACAGCTTTTTCTTGTCCTTGGAGTCGTTGATGGCGCCGGGGAACTTCTTCTTTGCCTTCTGGTACTGGTCGTTGATCTTCTTCAGATCCTTGTATTTGGCGGCAGCCGCTTTCAGCTCTGGCGCGGCAGCTTTCAGGTCCTCGCCGGCCTTTTCCATAGCCGTCACGCAATGGGTGTTGATGGCTTTCACCAGCGCCCCCACCTGATTGGTGTATTTCTTCAGGTTCCGGTCCACCAGCAGCTGCGGCAGTTCGGTTGCGTCCTTCTTGTTGTCGTGGCTGTCAGGCTTTTCCTTCAGAATGGCATTGACCTTCTTCTGGAAATTCGCCGCATAAAGCTTTTGCGCCGCATTCAGCTTGCCTTCGTACTCCGAGGCCTTCTTGACAGCGGCAATCTCCTTTTCCAGGTTCCCCTGCAACGCCTCGATATCCTTCTTTGAGGCAGAGGATTTGGATCGCTTTTTCAGATCTTTCTCAATATCCTTCAGGAGGTTCTGCTGCTTGGCCATATGCGCCTTGGCATCCGCACAAAAGCCCTTCATCCCGTCAACATCACCCTGAAGAATGTCCACGGCCGCGTTCCATGTGGTTAGCCCGTCCTTGAAATGCTTGTTCTTCTGGAAATCAGCCATTTTTTCCGACTTCACGCCGTCATTGCGGGCCTTGGCCAGGCTTTCGCGGAAGTAATCCTCTCCCTCCCAGGCATTTCCAAGCGAAATCGCGATCCGCTTTTTGATCTTTTCTCCCTCTTCGGTGGTGAATTTCTTGGTGCCTGCAACCAGCTTCTTGTGCTCTGCCTTGAATTTCTCCAGTTCCTTGGCCATGCGTCCCTCCCTGAATGATCCGTTGTGAACTTCTCTTGGTTACTGGAGCAATGTGCCTCATCGCGTCACTTTGGCAAAGAAAAACGGCGCATTTTTGCAATTTGCACCATGACAATGCAGCAGGGCAGGGTTGACGATATGACCGTGCCAAGCCAATTCTGCTGTGTTACACCGCTCATAAAGCCAGAGGCCGGAAGGGAAACCCACGTGAGAGACCTTAAGATCCCGGAGCAGCGCCACCCCGAAAAGGCGCATCGTCCCGATAACGCTCAGCCCAAAAAGCCAAGCTGGATTCGGGTCAAGGCGCCGGGCGGCAAAGGCTATGCTGAAACGCATAAGATCATGCGGGACAACAAGCTGACCACCGTGTGCGAAGAGGCAGGCTGCCCCAATGTCGGCGAATGCTGGAGCCAGGGCCACGCCACCATGATGATCATGGGAGAGGTCTGCACCCGTGCCTGTTCCTTCTGCAACATCGCCACCGGCAAGCCGCCCGAGGCACTGGATGTGTTTGAACCGGGCCGCGTGGCAGACGCGGTGCAGAAACTGGGGCTGAACCACGTTGTAATCACCTCTGTTGACCGGGATGACATCGAGGACGGCGGCGCTGAGCATTTTGCCCAGACCATCCGCGCGGTGCGCCACCGTTCACCGAATACAACCATCGAAATCCTTACTCCGGATTTCCTGAAATGCGATCCTTCGGTTCTGGAAACCGTGGTTGCGGCGCGCCCTGATGTCTTCAACCACAATCTGGAAACCGTGCCCGGTCTCTACCCGGAAGTCCGGGCCGGCGCGCGCTACTTTCACTCCCTGCGCCTGCTGCAGCGGGTCAAGGAACTGGATCCTTCGATGTTCACCAAGTCCGGCATCATGGTCGGCTTGGGCGAGGATGCGCAGGCCGTAAAGCAGGTGATGGACGACATGCGCGCCGCGGACATCGATTTCCTGACCATCGGGCAGTATCTGCAGCCGACTCCGAAACACCACGCGGTTGACCGGTTTGTGACGCCCGAAGAATTCAAGACCTATGAAAAGGCCGCCTATGGCAAAGGCTTCCTGATGGTCTCTGCAACGCCGCTCACACGGTCCTCGTATCACGCAGGCGACGATTTTGCCCAACTGCGCGAAGCCCGCAACAAGAAACTGGGCCTGGCATGACGCCTGCGCGTCTGGCGCGTCTCAGCGCCTTTCGCCACGCCTTGCATCAGATCCCCGAAGTTTCGGGTGCCGAAGAGAAGACCGCCGCAATGGTGGCGGATTACCTGCGCCAGTATCAGCCGGACCAGCTGCTGACCGGGCTGGGCGGACATGGGGTCGCGGCTGTGTTTGAGGGCGGGGCGGACGGCCCGGCGGTGCTGATCCGCTGCGAGCTTGACGGCTTGCCGATTGACGAACAGTCAGACCAGCCCTACCGGTCCACGCATGCAGGCCGAGGCCATCTCTGCGGCCATGACGGCCATATGGTTATGGTGGCGGCTCTGGCAGAAGATCTGGCAGCGCAGCGCCCTGCCGTGGGCCGCGCCGTGCTGCTGTTTCAGCCCGCCGAGGAAACCGGCAAAGGCGCCGCCGCAGTGATAGCTGACCCTGCTTTTCAGCAGATTGCATCGGATTATGCCTTTTCACTGCATAATCTGCCGGGGATGCCGGTGGGGCAGGTTGCCCTGTGCTCTGGCGCCGCCAACTGCGCGTCGCGCGGAATGCGTATCAAACTGACCGGCAAGACCTCCCATGCGGCCGCGCCGCAGGACGGGGTGTCGCCTGCCGGCGCTATCACCCGGTTTCTGCCCGGCCTTGGTGCACTGGGCGGCGGCCAGGATCTGGGACCGGAGTTTGCGCTGGTCACGCTGACCCATGCCTGGCTGGGCGAGGCAACCTTTGGCATCGCACCGGGCAAGGGTGAGGTCTGGGCCACTCTGCGCACTGTGACGGATGCGCGGATGGACCAGTTGATTGTTGACGCCACGGCATTGGTGGAACATGTCTGCGCGGCAGAGGGGCTGGGGTTTTCAATAGAATTCGACGATGTCTTTGACGCTTGCACCAACCACCCAGAGGCGGTTGAGGTGCTGCAGGCGACCTGTACAGCAGCCGGGTATCCGGTGCAAATGCGCAGCCACCCGCAGTATTGGTCCGAGGATTTCGGCCAGTTCGGCCAAGCCGCGAAATCGGCGATGTTCTGGCTTGGCTCCGGCGAGGATCAGCCGCAGCTGCACAACCCGGATTTCGATTTCCCGGATGCAGCCATTCCGGCCGGCGCCGGGATTTTTCTGCAGCTGGTCAGAAACCTGCTGGGCTGACCCTTACTGGGTCAGCGCGTTGACCACGGCAACTGCACCGATGATGGCCAGCGTGTCCTTGACCACCTCAAAGATCTTGTCGCCCTGCCGCACATAGCGGTGCCCCTTGCGCGGGGGGCGCAGTCCCCAGTGCTGATAGTCGTTTACATAGGTCCAGTCGCCGCCCCGGATGTATTCGCCAGATGGGCTGTGATCGCGGCTGTGCCGATGTTTGGAGCGGTGGCGTTTCTTCACCTGCCCGGGCGCGTGCTGAGCCGCACTGTTCTTGTGTCCGGGCGCCCATTTCTGTGGTCCAGCTTGGGACAGGGCGGGGGTAAGGGCCAGGCTCACGACTGCGGCTGCCATCAGAATCTTCTGCACCAGGGATCTCCTTTGATCGCTGTTTTTGAGAACTCATGAGACAGGCAGCGGTGAATGGCAAATCGGCTGCGCCGGAAAGCGCCGGCTGCAGGCGCAAACCAGCGGACTGGCGCCGGTTTCACCGGGCAGGGACAGTTTCTGCCAGATGTGGTATTTTCAGCCCGCGGGCCAGCGGGGCTGCACAGCCGGTCAACTGGGGCGTTACAGGGGGGGGCGACGCCGGGCATCGCCCGGATTCTGCTGGCCGCCTGGTCACTGCCCGCCCCGGGGATCGGCACAGCGCAGGCAGCACCGCCCGCCCATTGAAGCTGAATCAGCTTTCTGTCGTGAACCGAACTTTGCCGATATGCGGCAGGTTGCGGTTGCGCTGCGCATAATCGATGCCATAGCCGACAACAAATTCGTCGGGGATCTCGAACCCCACCCAATCCGAGCGGAAATCCACCTCGCGCCGCGATGGTTTGTCCAGCAGCGCAATGGACTTCAGCCGCGCCGGATTGCGGCTTTGCAGCAGCTGGGTCACATGGTTCAGCGTGTGGCCGGTGTCGACGATATCCTCGACAACCAGGACGTCGCGCCCTTCGATAGCGCCGCGCAAGTCTTTGAGAATGCGGACTTCTCGGCTGCTTTCCATCGCGTCGCCATAAGATGAGGCCTCAAGGAAATCCACCTCGATCGGCAGATCCAGCTCACGCACCAGATCGGCGATGAATACGAAACTGCCGCGCAGGAGGCCCACCACGACCAGCTTGTCGGTGTCGCCGAATTCTTTCTGGATTTCTTCGCAAAGTGCCTCGATCCGTGCGGCGATTGCCTTGGCCGAGATCATCACATCAATGACATATGGACGCTGTGACATGGCTGCCCCCTTGAATTTTCCGCGCGTACATAGGACATGACGCGGCATAATAGTAGCAGAAACTCAGCAGGCCGATGCCCACACATTCGGAAACCCGCCAGATGCCTTACTCGGCGCAGCAGATGTACGATCTGGTGGCTGATGTCGCGCATTACCCGAAATTCCTGCCCTGGTGTGCCGCCGCCCGTATCCGCAGCCGTGTGCCGACGGGCAAGGCAGAGGTGATGGAAGCGGATCTGGTGATCTCGTTCAAAGTGTTCCGGGAACGGTTCGGCAGCCGGGTGACATTGTTTCCGGATGAAAGAAAGATCGATACCGAGTATCTGGACGGCCCGTTCCGCTACATGAAATCCCATTGGATTTTCACACCGCGCGAGGATGGCACGTGCGATGTGTCTTTCTTTGTGGATTTTGAGTTTAAAAACGCGGTGCTGCAGGGGATCATCGGGGTGGTGTTCAACGAAGCCATGCAACGGATCGTGCGCGCGTTCGAACGCCGCGCAGCTGAATTGTATCAGTGATCAGGAAGAATGGTCAAACTGCCGGAACGAAATGGGTCTAAATTTTTCGGGTTGTGAAAAATGGCACTGGTTTTGTGCCATTTTTCTTTTTTTTCAGTTAGCCGAAGAAACTGAAATCCGATGCGTCCAGAGTGCTGGATTGCACATCGATCAACGTGATTGAGCTATCGCCATACTCGATCACGGCGTTATTGCCGGATTGGTTGATTTCCAGATCCGCGAAGCTTGAGACGGGAGAGAACAAAAAGGAGATGAGGTCTTCACCGGATGTGAAGTCCTGTACAGTATCCTGACCGTCACCTGATCCGAAGATAAACGTGTCGTTCCCGGAACCACCGGTCAGAACGTCATTCCCGGCGCCGCCAATAAATGAATCGTTTCCGGCTCCACCGTTGACAAAATCATTTCCTGCACCGGCGCTGATTGCATCATCACCGCCAAATCCAAAGATATTGTTGCTATCTTCATTGGCGAAAATGGAATCATTTCCATTTGTAAGGTAAAAACTGGTTACATTGCTGATTTCAACTGTCGCGGACCCACCAACAGCACTTGCTGAGTAATCTGATCCGGATTGGGAAGCGCTGATGTTGACGCCGTTATCATAGGCTCCGCTGCTGTTGGGGTGGTGAAACAGAACTGTATTTTCTGGATTTCCGCCATCAATTGTGTCCGAACCTCCGGAAGTGGCAAAGAAAACATCTATTGCGCTGCCGCCCTGCAGGAAGTCATTGCCAGATGTTCCAGTAAATGTAGCCATTTTGTCCTCTTGGATTTTTGTAGCGTGATCGCTTTTCAGCGCCTTACTGATGTGCCGGGATATCCGGAGAGGCAAGTCTACTTTAGGGTGCACTATACATTTTCTGGTAAAGTTTTCGAGAGCGAGCTCCCGTTATAGGAATGTACTCTTTCCTTATCGATTTTAGTTATAGAGTCAGGCCATGCAGGTTGTTGATTCATCCTTCAATAGGGGGCTCTTGGTGGCGCTTGAAACCGGACAGAAGCGGCCACCAAGAGAAACTGATGAGAAAATATCAGCTGTTCATGTCGTATGCCCGTTCACCGTGAACAGACAGGTCAAGGCCGTTGGTCTCGCTTTCTAGATCCACGCGCAAGGATGTGATCAAAGCAGAGATCTTTACCAAGGCGATGGTCACCACCACCGTGAAAATGCCGACGATCGCCAGCGCGCCGAGCTGGGCGGCCCAGGCTCCTGCTCCGAAGACGGCAATCATAATGGTGCCGAAAATGCCGCCGACGCCATGAACGGCAAACACGTCGAGGGTGTCGTCAATCTGCATCTTGTTGCGCACCAGGTTGACCATCTCCTGACACAACACGCCTGCGATGGCGCCGATGATCAAGGCTTCGACCGGGGTGACAAAGCCGGAGGCCGGGGTGATCGAAGCCAGGCCCGCAATGGTGCCGGTGACCAGGCCCACAAGCGAGGCCTTGCCATATTTGATCTTTTCCCACAGTGCCCAGCTGAGCGACGCGGTGGCGGCGGAGATATGGGTCACGGTCAGCGCCATCGCAGCACCACCGTCGGCGGCCAGCTGCGAGCCACCGTTGAAGCCAAACCAGCCGACCCACAGCATTGCAGCGCCGATCATCACATAGCCGGGGTTATGCGGTGGGATGCTGCGGTTTTTGCGCGGGCCGAGGTAGAAGGCGATGATCAGCGCAGCCAGACCTGCGGTTTCATGCACCACAATGCCGCCGGCAAAATCCTTGACGCCGATGTCGCCGAAGATGCCGCCGTCGGCCATAAAGCCGCCGCCCCAGATCCAGTGGACCACCGGCGCGTAACACAGCAGCATCCAGAGGCCAGAGAACACCAGCACAAAACCGAAGCCCACGCGCTCCACATAGGCACCGACGATCAATGCAGGGGTGATGATGGCAAAGGTCATCTGAAAGGCAAAGAACAGAACCTCTGGCAGGGTGCCAGAGAGGCTGTCTGCCGTCACACCGGTCAGGAACATTTTGTCCAGCCCGCCCCACAGGCCGGAGGTGCCGCTGCCAAAGGCAATGCTGTAGCCAAACGCCAGCCACAGAACGCTCATCAAACAGGCAATGGCGTAGCAATGCATAAAGACGCTGAGCACATTACGGGCACGTACCAGCCCGCCGTAGAACAGGGCCAGCCCTGGCAGTGTCATGAAAAGGACCAGGGCCGTGGCCACAATGATCCATGCGGTGTCCGCTCCGTTCATCCGTTTGTTCCTTCCCCTCAAAAACCGGTGAGGTCAGGGAAAAGCGCAAGTGGAGTGCGGAAAACAGCGGCAGAGGTGCGGAAGGCGCACAAAAACGGGGCTTTTCCGGATATGCTGAAAAATTGAGCGCAGCAGCGGGTCAGCTGCCCGTTTCGCGTTCAATCTTGGAAACCGCCTGCGCCAGCAGGTGAAGGGCATGGTCACGGGTGGCGGCGCGGACGTTGGCGCGGCCAATGGCGCCGAATTCCACGGTTTCGGTTGCTGCAGGGCTGCCTGCGCGGGCCAGGCCAAAGCAGACACGGCCTTCGGGTTTGTGCTCTGACCCGCCGGGGCCCGCGATGCCGGTGACGGAAACTGCCAGGGTGACACCCGCATGCTGAACCGCACCTGTCGCCATTTCAGCCGCAACGTCTTCGCTTACTGCGCCAACTGCGCCCAGCGTGTCTGCCCTTACCCCCAGCATTTGCATCTTGGCGGCGTTGGAATAGGTGACAAAGCCCCGGTCCACCACGGCAGAGGAGCCGGGAATATCGGTGAGCGCCGCTGCAATCATGCCACCGGTGCAGCTTTCGGCTGTGGCAATGGTGATGCCTGCGGCCGCTGCGCGTCTGATCAGCTCATCCGCGTCCATGTTCACATTCCCAGCACGCCGTGCGAGAACCCGGCCAGCAGGGCCACGCCGATAGCGGCCATGATACCAGCGATGACATCATCCATCATGACACCGAACGGCCCCTGTTGACGGTCGGCCCAGCCAACGGGACCGGGTTTCCAGATGTCAAACAGGCGAAACAGCACAAAGGCCGCAATCCAGCCGGGCCAGAGCGCGGTGATGGGGATGCCATGCAGCCAGGCAGGCAGAGAAATGGCCCAAAGCGCAATCCACTGGCCTGCGACCTCATCGACCACGATTTCCGAAGGATCATGATTGGCACTGCCGGCGGTCATCACTTTGGTCGCCCAAAGCCCGGCCGGGATGCAGGCAAAGGTGGCCAGTGCCAGCAGCGGAAACCCACCCAGCTGATGCAGTACATAGGCCAGCGGCAATGCTGCCAGCGAACCCCAGGTGCCGGGTGCGGGACGGATGTACCCGACGCCGCAGACCGTGCCGATCAGCTGCGCCGCGGTCATGTCTTCACCAGCGCTGCAGTGGCAATGGCGGCGATGCCTTCACTGCGACCGGTGAAGCCAAGGCGTTCTGACGTGGTGGCCTTGATCGATACCCGGTCTGCACCGATGCCCAGAATCTCTGCCATCACATCACGCATCCGGGCCGCATGCGGGCCGACCTTGGGGTGCTCGCACACAAGCGTGCAGTCGACATTGGACAGGGTGAAGCCCATCTCGCGCGCCAGATTGGCGGCGTGACGCAGGAAGATCTTGCTGGCCGCACCTTTCCATTGCGGATCGGAGGGGGGGAAATGCTGGCCAATGTCGCCCTGCGCCAAGGCGCCATAAATGGCGTCGGTGACGGCGTGCATGCCGACATCGGCGTCGGAATGGCCCTGCAGGGTTTTTTCATGCGGGATTTCCACGCCGCACAGGATCACGCTGTCCCCGGGGCCGAAGCGGTGCACGTCGTAACCGTTGCCAAGCCTGATATCCATGTCTGCTCCCAGAATGCGTTCCGCCCGGATGAAATCCTCGGGGCGGGTGATTTTGATGTTGTCCGGCTCCCCCGGAATGATGCGAACGTCAAGCCCCGCAGCGCGTGCAACCTCCACATCATCTGCGGCATTGCCGGTATAAGCCTGATGCGCGGCAACAATGGCGTCATAGTGAAACCCCTGCGGGGTCTGCGCAGCATAAAGCCCGGTGCGGTCCTGAGTGCCGGTGACCTGATCTTTGGCGCCGGTCCACAGCGCGTCCGTCACCGCCAGCGCAGGTGCTGCAGCAGTTTCGGTGTCCAAGCTTTTGATAATGCTGTTGATCAGGGCCGGGCTGACACAGGGACGGGCGGCGTCATGGATAAGAACCTTGTCCACGTTCTGATCTGCCAGCGCCGTCAGCCCGTTCGTGACCGAGACCGCGCGCTCTGCGCCGCCCTTTGCCAGGATCAGGCCAGGGATTCCGGTGAATTCCTCCCATGCGGCAGTGTCATCCGGCGACAGCACCAGTACGGTGAGGTCAACACCCGCTTTCTGAAAGGCGGTCAGGGTCCAGTCGATCACCCTGCGGCCCTTCAGCGGGCGCCATTGTTTGGGCATGCCGCCGCCTGCGCGGGTACCGCGGCCGGCGGCGACGATCAGGGCGGCTGTGGTCATGCGGTCCTCATGCGGAAGTTCCCGCATTGTTTATGAGGTGGCGCAGGAAGTGGCAATCACCCGGCGAAATGTGACTAAAAAATAGGCAAATGCAGTCCGGCAGCGGCTTGCAGAGGCGCAATTCATTGCTGCATAGCAGAGGCTTCGGGTAAAACGCTCTCAGTTGCACAAGGATTAGGCATTTGTCCTTCACGCTTGGAACCACCTCTATGTCCCCGCCGATTGCGCTGGCGCCGATGGCGGGAATCACCGATCGGCCGTTCCGGGACCTGGTCCGCAGCTTTGGTGCGGGCCTGATGGTAAGCGAGATGGTGGCAAGCCAGGAGATGGTGCAGGCCAAGCCCGGGGTGCGCGAACGGGCGGAGCTGAGCGCGGATGCAGAGAACACGGCTGTGCAGCTGGCCGGGCGCGATGAATACTGGATTGCCGAGGCCGCGAAACAGGTCGCGGGGCAGGGCGCGCGGATCATCGACATCAATATGGGCTGCCCGGCCAAGAAAGTGACCAACGGCTACTCTGGCTCAGCCCTGTTGAAGACACCGGACCACGCGCTGAAGCTGATCGAAGCTGTGGTCGGCGCTGTGGATGTGCCGGTAACGCTGAAGACCCGGCTGGGCTGGGATGACAAATGTCTGAATGCAGCGGATGTGGCGCGCCGCGCTTGCGAAGCCGGGGTGCAGATGGTGACGATCCACGGCCGCACCCGCTGTCAGTTTTACAAAGGGTCTGCCGACTGGGCGGCAATCCGAGAAGTGAAAAACGCGGTGACTGTGCCGCTGCTGGCCAATGGCGATATTGTGGACACGGCAACTGCACGGCAGGCGTTGGAGCTGTCCGGGGCGGACGGTGTGATGATCGGGCGCGGAGCCGAAGGCAAGCCCTGGCTGCTGGCAGAAGTGGCGCATCATCTGTGGGGAACACCGGCGCCTGAGATCCCGCAAGGGGATGCGTTTATTGAAATGGTTTCAGATCATTACCGGGCCATGCTCGACTTTTACGGGCCGGATCTGGGGGTGCGCGTCGCGCGCAAGCATCTGGGCTGGTATATGGATGAGGCCGGAACCGGCTCCGCCATGCGCCGCGCTGTGCTGACGGAGAAAAACCCAGCCGACGTGCTGGCGCTGCTGCCGGAAGCGCTGAGCGAGCAAAGACCGGAGGCCGCCGCATGATGGACAGCGCTGCCCTCTGGGCCTCTTTGCCAGTGCCGGCCTTTCTGATCGATGCCGGGGACAAGATCGCAGATGTGAATGCGGCAGGTGAGGGCTTCCTGAATACCTCCCGCAAGGCGCTGCTGGGGCAGCCGGTCTGGGACACGCTGGCCATCGACGCGCCGATCGAGGAGGCCTTTGCTCGCGCCCGTGGCCAGAGTACGCCGCTGTTCGTGAACGATATTGACGTCGGCTCCGGCAGCCGGGCGCCGCTGCAATGCGGGGTGCAGATTGCGCCCATGCAGGGGCAAGCAGGTTTCATGCTGCTGATGGTCACTCCGCGTGAGCTGGCCGGGCGAATGACGCAGACCCATTCCGCCAAATCCGCTGCTGCCTCTGCCATCGGCATGGCAGAGATGCTGGCGCATGAGATCAAAAACCCGCTGGCGGGCATCACCGGGGCTGCACAGCTTCTTGGCATGAACCTGGGGCCGGAAGATCTGGAATTGACCGATCTGATCGTCAGCGAAAGCCGTCGCATTGTGAAGCTGTTGGAGCAGGTGGAACAGTTTGGCAACCTGACCGAGCCAGCCTTTCAGCCGGTAAATCTGCACGACGTCCTGGACCGGGCGCGGCGCTCGGCGCTGTTGGGTTTCGGCGCCCATATGACAATAGTCGAACAGTACGACCCATCGCTGCCGATGGCCTGGGGGGATGCGGATCAGCTGCTGCAGGTGGTTCTGAACCTGCTGAAGAACGCCTCGGAAGTGGCTGATCCAAAAGGCGGAAATATTCGCATCCGCACGTTTTATGAACATTCCTTCCGGCTGCGCCGCAGCGACGGAACCGGCAAACAGCTGCCCCTCCAGATCGAGATCACCGACGACGGGCCGGGTCTGCCGGACAAGATCAAGGATGACATTTTCGACCCGTTTGTCTCGGGCCGGGAAAACGGCACCGGGCTGGGCCTTGCTTTGGTGAGCAAGATCGTCTCGGAGCATAATGGCTGGATTTCAGTAAGCTCGGTCCCCGGGCGCACAGTGTTCCGGCTGTCGCTGTCGCGCGTGCCGCGTGATGCAAAACCGCAGGAGAGCTGATCCATGGACGGCACTGTTCTGGTCGCTGATGACGACCGCACCATCCGCACTGTTTTGACCCAGGCGCTGACGCGTGCGGGCTGCAAGGTGCATGCGACCTCCTCGCTGACGACGCTGATGCGCTGGGTGAGCGAGGGCAAAGGCGATGTCATCATCTCGGACGTGATGATGCCGGACGGGAACGGGCTGGAGATGCTGCCCAAGATCCAGGCCGACCGGCCGGGGCTGCCGGTGATTGTGATCTCGGCACAGAACACCATTATGACTGCGATCAAGGCTGAAGAAGCGGAAGCCTATGATTATCTGCCCAAGCCCTTTGATCTGCCGGAACTGATGAAACGCACCGCCAAGGCGCTGGCGGCGAAACGGATCGCGCCTGCAACGTCAAAGACGGATGCGCAGGAGCGTCCTGAAGAATTGCCTTTGATTGGCCGCAGTGAGCTGATGCAGGCATTGTACCGGCTGATCGCACGGGTGATGAACACCGATCTGCCGCTGCTGATCACAGGTGAAAGCGGCACTGGAAAATCGCTGATTGCGCAAGCCATCCATGATTTTTCGGACCGCCGGGCATTGGCGTTTGTGCATGCGGATGCGGCGGACCTGATTGCGCTGGAGGGCCCGTCACGGCTGCTGGCGCATGTAAAGGGCGGCACTCTGGTGATTGACGAATTGGCCGACCTGCCTGAGGACGCACAGGCCCGGCTGGTCCGGATGATGGATGTGCCGGGCGACCACGCGCCGCGTTTCATCGCATCCAGCCAAAGGGATCTGGCTGCGGCAATGGAGAGCGGAAGTTTGCGTCAGGACCTGTATTACCGGATGTGCGGTTCAGAGCTTCATGTGCCTGCGCTGAGAGAAAGGGTGGAGGACATTCCGCTGCTGGCGGAGCATTTCCTGACCAAGGCCGAAAATGAGGGGGCTCCGCACCGGGAGCTAAGTGAAGGCGCGCGGGAGGTGCTGCGCCGCTTTGCCTGGCCCGGCAATGTGCGGCAGCTGGAAAACACTGTCCGCCGCCTGGCGCTGACCGCGCGCAGCGAGGAAGTGACGCAGGCAGACGCTGAGGCTGTGCTGGGGCCTCAGGCCGGACCGCAGCCCGCGGCGGCGGGGCTGGGCAATGAGAAACTGTCCGAGGCAGTGGGGCGTCATCTGCAAAGGTATTTTGATCTGCACGGGGACATGCTGCCGCCGCCGGGACTGTACATGCGGCTGCTGCGCGAAGTGGAAACACCGCTGATCGAAATTGCCTTGACGGCGACCGGCGGAAATCAGGCAAAATGCGCCGATTTGCTGGGGATAAACCGGAATACTTTGCGTAAGAAGATCACGGATCTGGATATTGAGGTGACACGCCGCCGCAAACTGATGTAATATCGCCACAGGAATGTGGCTCTGCTTTGATTTTCCTAGGCAGGACCACGAGATATGGCGGTGACTCGCTAAGAGTCGCACATCAAGATGAGGGCAGTAAGTGGCGTATAAGTCACATCTGAGGGCGGCGTATGGCCCGTTTGCGGCTTTGGACCGGTGGCGTAGAACCCGCCGGGCCCGCAATATCGGCACCATCGGGCTGGTCTTGCTCGGGCCGGTTCTGGCTTTGGCTACTTTCCTCATTATCGGTCCGTTCGGGCAGGGGGCGTCGTCCCGGTCGCTGCGGCTGATCCTGCTGGCTGATCTGGTTTATATTCTGACAATTGCTGCTCTGGTGATGGCCCAGATCCTGCGGCTGTTTGCAGCCCGCCGTTCTAAATCCGCGGGCTCCCGGCTGCATTTGCGGCTGATCGGGGCCTTTGGTTTTCTGGCGCTGATTCCTACCGTGATTGTCGCAGTCTTTGCGGTGCTGACGGTGAATGTTGGACTGGAAGGCTGGTTCTCTCAAAGAGTGCGACAGGTGATCGGCAGTTCGCTGGAGGCAGCAGAGGCCTATCAGTCCCAGCAGAAGGATGACCTGACCGAAGATGCCCGAGCTCTGGCGCGCTATCTGGACAGCAGCCGCTCGCGCAGTTTCTTTATCAACGATGCTGAGCTGCGCCTGGTGCTGGCGCAGGGACAGCTGCAGGTGCAGCGGGGGCTGCGCGAGGCGTATATCGTGGACAGCGCGGGGCTGATCCGGGCGCGCGGCGAGCGGTCTTATGAATTTGATTTCGAAAAGCCCAATGACCGGCAGATCACAGTTGCCCGCGAGCAGGGCCTGCTGCTGGTCGAGGACTGGAACAATAGCGAGTTCCGCGCGCTGGTGCGGCTGGATGCTTTTGTGGACCGGTTTCTGTACATCAGCCGGGACGTGGACGGTGAGCTGCTGAACCTGCTGGATGACACGCAGGAAACCGCGCATCTGTACCAGCAGCTGGAAAGTGAACGCGGCCGGGTGCTGTTTGAGTTCGCGCTGCTCTACATCGGTTTTGCGGTCATTCTGATCCTGGCAGCGATGTGGCTGGGGATGTGGTTTGCCGAGCGGCTGTCGCGGCCTGTTGGTCGGCTGACAATTGCCGCGCAGCGCGTCGGGGCCGGCAATCTGGACGTGCAGGTGCCGGTGGAGCGGGAAGGCGACGAGATTTCCCTGCTTGGCCTGTACTTCAACCAGATGACACGGGAACTGAAGGCCCAACACGGGCGGCTTCTGGACAATACCCGCCAGATCGAAGACCGGCGTCGGCTGTTTGACTCGGTTCTGTCTTCGGTGACGTCCGGTGTGGTTGGTCTGGATGCCGATGGGAGGGTGACTTTTGTCAACCGTTCCGCCGAACGGCTGCTTGATTGGCAGGAAGACCAGCAATCACTGGCCTTGGCGGTGGCGGTGCCGGAATTCGGCCCCTTGTTTGCTGAGCTGATCGTGACCGGTGCGGAGGTGGTACAGGAAGAGATCAAGGTGACCCGCCAGGGACAGCTTGAAAACCTGCTGGTCAGGATGTCGCCGCGCCGCACTGGCGAAGGTGGGCTGGATGGCTATGTGGTGGCCTTTGACGATGTGACTGATCTGGTCAGCGCTCAGCGCATGGCGGCCTGGGGCGATGTGGCGCGCCGGATTGCACATGAAATCAAGAACCCGCTGACCCCGATCCAGCTGAGCGCGGAACGGATCAAGCGCAAGTTCGCGCCGAAGCTGGGCGAGGAGAACAGCGACCAGCTGCAATCCATGACCGATGTGATTGTGCGTCAGACCAATGATCTGCGCAGGATTGTTGATGAGTTTTCAAAATTTGCCCGCATGCCGGAACCGGAGCGGCGCGAGGAGGATCTGGTGAAACTGGTGCGGGACTCGGTGATCCTGCAGCAGCAGGGCCAGCCGGATGTCCGGATCAAGGCGGATCTGCCAGAGACAGAGATGCTCTCCGATCTGGATGCGACAATGATTGGTCAGGCGTTGACCAATCTGATCAAGAACGCAGGTGAAGCCATTGAAAGCCTGCAGAAAAAAGACGCTCCGGAGGGGCTGGTGCCGGAAATCCGGGTGTCCGCACAGAAGGCAGGCAATGCCTATGAGGTCCGGATTGCCGACAATGGTATCGGCTTGCCGGAAGATCGGGCGCGGCTGTTTGAACCCTATGTGACCACGCGCGATGCGGGCACCGGGTTGGGGCTGCCGATCGTCAAGAAAATCATCGAGGAGCACGGGGGCACGCTGACGCTGGAAGACGCCCCGGTGTTTGAGGGACACGCGCATAAAGGCGCAATGGCGGTGATCCGCCTGCCTGCCGCTGCCAAAACGGCGGCACCAAACAAGAGCACAGTGAAAGCAGGTCTGACATGAGTGACATTCTGATTGTAGACGATGAGCGCGACATCCGCGAGCTGGTCTCGGATATTCTGGAGGATGAGGGCTATGCCACCCGCAAGGCGGGCAGTTCCGATGAATGCATGGCCGAGCTGGAGGTATCGCAGCCAGCGCTGATGATCCTGGATATCTGGCTGAAGGACAGTCAGATGGACGGTATCGACATTCTGAAAGCTGTGAAACGGGACACGCCCGATATCCCGGTTGTGATCATTTCCGGCCATGGCAACGTCGAAATCGCAGTGGCCGCGATCAAACAGGGCGCCTATGACTTCATCGAAAAGCCCTTCAACATCGATCAGCTGATGGTGGTGATCCGCCGCGCGATGGAAACCTCGCGCCTGCGCCGGGAAAATACGGACCTGAAGCGCAAGGACACCGGCCCGGCAGAGATGATCGGCACATCGGCAGCATTCCGCACGCTGATTGGCCAGTTGGACAAGGTGACCAAATCCAACGGGCGGGTGATGCTGACAGGGCCGGCAGGCAGCGGCAAGGAGATTGCGGCGCGCTATATTCACGCCAATTCAAACCGCGCTTCGGCACCGTTTGTCACCGTGAATTGCGCCAGTATTGAGCCTGACCGGATGGAAGAAGTGCTGTTCGGCCGCGAAACCTCCGAGCGGGGGGTGGAGCCGGGTTTGTTGGAACAGGCACATGGCGGCGTGGTCTTTTTTGATGAAGTCGCTGATATGCCGCTGGGCACCCAGTCCAAAATCCTGCGTGTGCTGGTGGACCAGCAGTTCCAGCGGGTCGGCGGTTCCGACAAGATCAAGGTGGATCTGCGGGTGGTGTCCTCCACCAACAAGGATCTGGATGCAGAGATCGATAGCGGCACTTTCCGTCAGGAATTGTACCACCGCCTGAATGTTGTGCCGGTGGCGGTGCCGTCGCTGGCGGAGCGGCGCGAGGATGTGCCCTTGCTGGCGGGGCATTTCATCGAGCAATTCAACGAAGCCCAGGGCCTGCCGCTGCGCGAGCTGACGGATGAAGCCGTGGCATTGATGCAGACGATGCTGTGGCCGGGCAACGTGCGCCAGCTGAAGAACCTTGTGGAGCGGGTGCTGATCCTGGGCGACGGCAGCGGGCCGATTGAGGCCAAGGATCTGCCGCGCGAAGAAGAAAAACCGCAGGAGGAGGGCCGGGTGGTCCTGTCTGGTGCTTTGGCCACACTGCCGCTGCGCGAGGCGCGGGAGGCGTTTGAACGCGAATACCTGCTGACGCAGATCAACCGGTTCGGCGGCAACATCAGCCGCACGGCGTCTTTTGTCGGCATGGAACGCTCGGCACTGCATCGCAAGCTTAAGTCGCTGGGGGTCGTCACCTCCAACAAGGCAGGCGCACGGGTGGCGCATGTCGAGGCCGAGGAGGAAGAGGCCTGAGCCGCGAGTCCGGCACCCGGAACTGGACCGGGTGCCTTTCAAAAATCAGAACAAGTCCTGACGGATCGGGTTCAGGGCAAAGTGAACTTGCGCAGCAAGCTGCAGCCTGCTGATCGCATCTTCGGGAACAGTGGCGGGCAGCCCCGCCCGCCGGGCCCAATCGGCCAGCTCCCGGCGGGAAGCCGGGCCGAATTGTCCGTCGACAGAAACACCGGACCCCAGCGCTTTCAGGATGAATTGGGTGGCGGCTGCGATATCGGTCTTGCTCATGCCGGTCAGAAATTCGCGCGCAGCGGCCCGCGCATCCGGGTTGTTCAGTGCCATTGCTTTGCCAGCCCGGGCAGCTGCGGCATGGGCCGGCACGCGGTTTGACAACCGGTTCAGCGCCACCCAGGCGCCGTTGGCGCCGCCCCAGGCATCACCGCGGGCAAGCCCCATGTCATACCATTCCAGCGCTTCTGCAGCATCGCTGCCGGGCAGATCTCCATTCATGATCATCCGGCCGATTTCACCCGGCGCATGCGGGTGGCCCAGCGTTGCTGCTTCGGCAAAAAGGGTGCGGGCTTTTTCCTTGTCCACTGCCTTGCCGGCACCACCATCCCGGTAGACATAGCCAAGATTGGCTGTGCCGTAGATGTCGCCGCGCCCAGCAGAGGCCTCCAGGTAGGTCAGCCCGCGTTCTGGCTGCGCCAGTTCATCGCCGCTCCACAGGAAAAACACGCCCAGTTCGTTCAGCGCATAGGTGTGGCCAAGCTCTACGGCACGGCTGAGAAGATCATAACCCTGCTGCTTTTCTTCGGCACTGCCGTTCTTGCGCAGCAGCCGCTTGCCGCGCGCATGCATCGAAAAGGGGTCGCCAGCGTCGATCCCCTTGTCCCACAATGAAAACGCTTTGTCAGGATCATACGGAATCGGAACGGTCTCGCGGTCGACATTCGGCGTGACATGCAGATAGGCCAATGCGTTGTAGGCGCGGACATGGCCCAGTTCAGCGGCCTTTTCAAAGGCGTCATAAGCCTCTAGCAAACGGCCCTGGCCCTGCAGTGCGCGGCCCAGCTGATACTGCAGCCTGCCGATGTCCGGCGCGGCCGCCACGGCCTCGCGGCAGGCCGTTTCAGCAGCCTTGAGGTCGATTTCATTGGGGTAGCGGAACAGGCCGACGCCCTGCGGGTCCAGAAGGTCGCCCGCCTCCAGGTCGCATTGGCGCGCGATCATCTCGAGGTTTACCGTGACATCGCGCACCGTGTCCGCCTGCGCCAGCCGCAGGACCATACTGTCCCTGCGGACCTGACCGCCATCCTTGCGTGCGGGCAGCTCAGCCAGCGTCGGCGCATAGCTGAGGCTGAGGGAACTGCCGTCGCCAGTCCGCAGCGAGGTGACACCTGCAGATGGGGTTTCCAGGATCGAGACTTTTGTGCCGGCCTGAATATAGGGGCTGATTTCCGGAGCCAGTTCCAGCGCGCGGCCCAGCGGAACCTTCAGAGACAGTTCTGCCGGAATCTGGTCGAGGCTGGCAGGAGCGGGATCGGTTTCCGTGGCCTGTTCCAAGGCAGCGACGCTTAGCGACCGTTCGGCCGGGCGCAGATAGATCTTCTGCATCAGCGTCGAACTTTCCCAGGGCACCTGGGTGTTGCCGGTGGCATTGTAGACGTCGCTGCGGATGGAGGCGAGGACGGTCAATGCGTCCTCGTCTGGGTTGTTCGGGAAATGCTGCACGACAGAGGCAGTATAGGGGCTGTTACCGCCTGGCTCACCGTCCAGCGCGGTGGCGCCGGGAGAGGTGGAAAAGGCCACCAGGGTGTTCAGCGGCGGGCGGAATACGTCAAAACCTTCGCGCGCTTCATAAAGCTGGGCGCCGACCTCGGCGTTGAGTTTTGCCTGTGGCACCGGGTTGTCGCGGCAGGAATCCAGCATCAGGATCTGGCTGCCGGCCTTGCCGCCCAGAATGGCGGAAACGCGGTCCAGGGTGACCGACTGGAACGGCAGATCATGAATGCCCGAGAGTTCCGCGTCGCTGGTCAAAAGGTAATTCCGCCGCCCCAGCTGAATGCCATGGCCGGCGTAGTAGAAGAAAACCTGGCTGCCCTCGCGGATGTTGAGCGCGGCTTGGCGCAGCAGCGCTTCAAACCCGCGTTTGTCCAGATCGTAGCCCTCATAAACCGTGTAACCAAAGGATCTGAGCATATCCGCCATCGCCTCGGCGTCCTTGCGGGTATTGGTCAGATCGCTGACGTGATCATAGTCCTGAATGCCGACAACGATGGCGGTTTCCGGAGCGGCCCCGCCTTCATTCGTTTCAAATGCCGCTTTTGCTGCCAAAGGGGGCAGCAAAATGGCGAGCAGCGCGGCTGTAAATGCAGGCCGGATAGGGAAGAGGGCTGTCATGGCTGGATCTGGGGTTTAACCCCAGCCTCCGCCACCGCCAGAACCACCGCCGGAACCGCCTCCGCCACCGCCGGAACCGCCACCTCCGCCGCCGGAACCTCCGCCACCACCTCCTGCTCCGCCGCCGCCCTGCGGCTCAGGCGTTGCTGCGGCTGGCGCCTGCACGGGCGCCGCTGCGGATGCAGGCCGCGTGGCAGCGGCGCTGTAACTCGCGGGTGCTGGGGCCGGTGTGGCAGAAGGCGGCGCTGCGATCGGTGCAGTTGGTTCACAGGCTGCGGTGACAGCTGCCATCGGCAGCGCAGCAAACAGGAAATGAATCCGCATCAGGTACCTTTCTCTCTGAGAATGCTGGTAAACAAACAATTGATGTCGAGCTTACTTGATCTTAGCCCGCAAATCAAAATTGTCCCGCCGCAAGCTGCCGGCCGGCCGTGTCAGCCTGGGCGGAGTTTCAGCCGCCGGTGCGGATAACGACAGAGCCATCCCGGTTCCGCTGCGCACAGGCAGCGTCGCTCAGCGCGGGCAGCTGCGGTCCGGCAGACGCCACCGCGCTGTTCTGGGTGCAGCGTTTCAAAGAGATCTGCTGATACCCTTTGGAGGCCATGCAGGATTTCTCCAGCCGACCGCGAAGGGGTTTGTTCACATCGACTGTGTAGATGCCGCCGTCCACCCAGTATCCGGGCCGGTAGTAACAGCCGCCGCCATGGCAAACCTTGCCGCCAGGGTAGAATACAGGCGGGTGCTGCCGGATCTGATTGGCGACAGGGGCATCCTTCAGCGCCTGAGTAGCACAGGCCAGTTCGTCGGATTGCAGGCGGGAAACCTGAACCCCCTGCTTGTAGTAGACAGGCAGCGGGCCGCAGGCAGATAGAAGCGCCAGCAAAGCCGCGCCTGCCGGGATTGTCACACTCCGTCGCATAGGGAAAGAATGGCCGCAAACTGAGCAAGTTACAATTAAATTGACCGTGAAAGCGGCATCTGTCATTCACATCACGCAAAACTCTGCCCGAAACTCCGCCAAGGGACGTGTAAATGAAGGTCATTATCTGCGGCGCGGGCCAGGTCGGCTGGCAGATCGCCCGGCATCTGTCCGGTGAGCACAATGATGTCACGGTGGTCGACAACAATCCGGAACTTGTGCGGCGCGCGACGGATACGCTGGATGTGCAGGGCATCCACGGCTTTGCCTCCTATCCGGATGTACTGGAACGGGCCGGGGCGCGGGACGCGGACATGATTATTGCCGCCACCCACTCGGATGAGGTCAATATGGTGACCTGCCAGGTGGCGCATTCAGCCTTTAAGATCCAGCGCAAGATCGCGCGCCTGCGGGCCAAGAGCTACCTGACTGCCATCTACTCGGATCTTTACCAGCGCGAACATCTGCCGATCGACGTGGTGATCAGCCCGGAGCGGGAGGTGGCCGCGGCGGCGATGCAGCGGCTGTCGGCGCCGGCAGCTTTTGATACAGAAACCTTCATGGGCGGGCAGGCGCAGCTTCTGGGCATTCAGATCGATGCCGAATGCCCGGTGGTGAACACGCCGCTGCGGCAGCTGACGGATTTGTTTTCCACCCTGCGTGCGATCGTGGTGGGGGTCCGGCGTGACGGCACCCTGTTTGCACCCGAGCCCGGGGACCAGCTGTTCGTGGGCGACAGCTGTTATGTATTCTCCCATGCAGATGATGTGCCCCGCACCATTGAGGTCTTTGGCAAGAAGGAAAAGCGCCAGGACCGGGTGGTTGTGGTTGGCGGCGGCAACGTCGGGCTGGAAGTGGCCAAGGCGCTGGAAAGCAGCACCGCCCGCATCCGTGCCAAAGTGATCGAACGCGACCGCGGCTGCGCGGAACGCGCGGCGGAGGAGCTGGAACGCACGATCGTGCTAAATGGCGACGGGTTGGACCGGTCGCTGATGATCGAGGCGGGCATCGACAAGGCCGACGCGCTGCTGGCAGTGACCGATGACGACAAGGTCAACATGCTGGCCGCCGTGCGGGCCAAAGCCGAAGGCTGCCCGCTTGCAATTGCGCTGATCAATGACCCGACCCTGGTGCCGCTGCTGCCGCACCTTGGCATCGATGCCTATATCAACCCACGCTCCACCACTGTCAGCTCAATCCTGCGCCACATCCGCTATGGCCGGGTGCGGCAGGTCTATTCGCTGGGCGACGCCGAGGCCGAGATGATTGAGGCAGAGGTTCTTTCGACGTCTCCGATTGCCGGGCAGATGATCCGCGAGACCGATTTTCCCGAAGGCGTGCTGGTTGGCGGTATCCTGAAGAACGGCAAGATGCTGCGCCCGTCGGGCGAGACCCGGATCGAGGAAGGCGATGTTATTGCGCTGTTTGCAATGGCGGACGATGTGCCGGAGGTGGAGCGGCTCCTGCAGGTGTCGATCGACTACTTCTAGATGCGGCGCATGGTCAAAACCCCTGTTGGTGTCCTGCGCCTGCCGCTGTTCCTGCTGATTTGGGGCATCGCATCCGTGGCGATGTGGCCACCAGCCATTCATGCCCTGATCCTGGACGATCACGACACGTCGCGGAGCTTTTTCTATGCCGGCTTGGCCGGGGTGATTCTGGTCATGCTGATCGCGCTGTCGATGGGGAACCGGGTGCCGCGTTACGGGATGCCGGGTCAGCTGCTGTCGCTGCTTGCCACCTTTACGGTGCTGCCGCTGTTTCTGGCGGTGCCGGTTCAGGACGCACTGGTCAGCACCCGTTTTGTGAATGCCTATTTCGACATGGTCAGCGCCATCACCACCACCGGGGCTGATATCTGGGATGATCCCGGCCGCCTGCCGCCCAGCGTGCATCTGTGGCGGGCGATTGTTGGCTGGCTGGGCGGGCTATTGATGTGGGTTGCGGCCTCTGCGGTTCTGGCGCCAATGTCGCTGGGTGGTTTCGAAGTGACCGCCAAGGGGGAGCCGGGGGGCGGCACTGCCGGACCTGGCCACATGGAACGCGCAGATCCCCGGCGCCAGCTGGTTCTGGTGACCCGAACTTTGGCGCCGGTCTATACCGGGTTGACCATGGTTCTGTGGCTGCTCCTGATGATCACAGGGGAACAGGCGCTGACGGGGCTCAGCCACGCGATGTCGGTGATGGCGACCTCCGGTATTTCGGCAACCGGCGGCGTGGAGAATGCCGCCAGCGGCCTGGCCGGCGAGATGGTGATGTTCCTGTTCATGTTCTTTGCGCTGTCGCGGCTGACCTTTTCAAGCGATACCGTGACATCAGGCCAAGGGCGGCTGGACAAGGATCCGGAGTTCCGCACCGGCCTGCTGATCGTGTTCGGCGTGCCGCTGCTGTTGTTCCTGTGGCATTGGTTCGCCGCCTTTGAAGTGAACGCCGCCGAAGACCTGCTGCAGGCCCTGCGGGCGTTCTGGGGTACGCTTTTCACCGTGATGTCTTTCTTGTCCACCACCGGGTTTGAAAGTCTCCACTGGGACGCGGCCCGCACGTGGTCCGGTCTGGAAACGCCGGGCATGATTTTGCTGGGACTGGCTGTGTTTGGCGGCGGTGTGGCGACAACGGCAGGCGGGGTGAAGCTGCTGAGAGTCTACGCACTGTATCTGAACGGGATGCGGGAAATGGAGCGGCTGGTGCACCCGCATTCTGTCAGCGGCGCGGGCGACCGGACCAAGCGGCTTCAGAAAAACGGCGCCTTTGTTGCCTGGATTTTCTTCATGCTCTTTGCGCTGTCGCTGGCGCTGGTCAGCACCGCGCTGGCCGCCGTCGGTTCCAGTTTCGAACAATCGCTTGTGCTGGCGATTGCGGCATTGTCGACCACTGGTCCACTGACGGAAAGCGCAAGCAGTGCGCCTATAGTGCTGAACCTGCTGACCGACCCGGCAAAATTTATTCTGTGCATAGCAATGGTATTGGGCAGACTGGAGACGCTGGCCTTCATTGCGCTGCTGTCGCCGAACCTTTGGCGCGGCTGATGGCCCCGCCAGTAAAAAGTGTTTTTCGGGTGGAAACTTATTTTTTCTTTGTCCATACTGAATTTTAACGTACGTGCTGGTCCGCAGTGCGTGGCAAGAACAAAGGCGAGATAATAAAAAATGGCTTCGGACAGACAGAATCTTCAGGATGCCTTCCTGAATCACGTTCGCAAAACCAAGGTTCCGGTTACGATTTTTCTGATCAACGGGGTCAAATTGCAGGGTGTCATCACCTGGTTCGACAATTTCTGCGTGCTGCTGCGCCGCGACGGACAGTCGCAGCTGGTCTACAAACACGCGATCTCGACCATCATGCCGGCCCAGCCGATCAGCCTCTATGAGGGTGAAGACGCCTCTTGATGGAGCACGACAGGAAGCGCACCCGCGCCTGGGTGTTGCATCCGGAAATCAAGTCAGACAGCGGGCGCCGCGAGGCTGCCCCCGCGCTTGAAGAAGCCGTTGCGCTGGCAGCGGCTTTGCCCGATCTGGATGTGATCGGGTCAAACGTTGTGCGCCTGCCCAAGGCGCATGCGGGCATGCTGTTCGGCTCCGGAAAAATTGAAGAGCTCGCAGGCATTCTGAAGGCGGAAGAGATTGAACTGGTCCTGATCGACGGGCCGGTTTCCCCTGTGCAGCAGCGCAATCTGGAAAAAGCCTGGAAGGTCAAGATTCTGGACCGGACCGGGCTGATCCTGGAAATCTTCTCGGACCGGGCGGCGACACGTGAAGGTGTTTTGCAGGTCGAGATGGCGGCGCTCAGCTATCAGCGGACGCGGCTGGTGCGGGCCTGGACCCACCTGGAGCGCCAGCGGGGCGGCTTGGGATTTGTCGGCGGACCCGGTGAAACCCAGATCGAGGCTGACCGCCGGGCCATCGACGACCAGCTGGTGCGGCTGCGCCGGCAGCTGGACAAGGTGGTGAAGACACGGACGTTGCATCGCGCGTCGCGGGCCAAGGTTCCGTATCCGATTGTCGCGCTGGTGGGCTATACCAACGCCGGCAAATCGACGTTGTTCAACAGGCTGACCGGCGCCGAAGTGATGGCCAAGGATATGCTTTTTGCCACCCTGGACCCAACCATGCGTCGGGTGCAGATCCCCGACGGGCCTGAGGTGATCCTGTCCGACACTGTGGGGTTCATTTCTGACCTGCCGACCGAACTTGTTGCCGCTTTCCGCGCCACGCTGGAAGAGGTGCTGGCTGCGGATGTGATCCTGCATGTGCGTGACATCAGCCATGATGAAAGCGAGCAGCAGGCTGAGGACGTCGAAGCGATCCTGTCGTCGCTGGGCGTGGATGAAAACCGCTCCCGGATCGAGGTCTGGAACAAGCTGGACCAGTTGCCGGAGGACGAGGCGGATGCCTGTCGCCAGCGCGCTGCGCGTGAGGAGGACATTCATGCGATCTCGGCTCTGACCGGCGAAGGGCTGGACAGCCTGCTGGCAGACATCGCCGAGAAGCTGCAGGGCGTGCGCCATGAGGAGGTTTTGAGCCTCTCATTTGCAGAAGGAAAACAGCGGGCCTGGCTGTTCAAGGAAGATCTGGTGCAGCGCGAAGAACAGACTGAGACCGGGTTTGACATCACCGTGCTGTGGACTGACAGGCAGAAGGCCAAGTACCAAAAGCTTTGAAGGCATCCGCCGTAACATTATTGGAAACGGGCGCCGCAGCGCCCGTTTTTTATTGCAGCGGAGAGATCCGCGTTATTCCAACCGCCGCTGCACGGGCCAGGTCTTCGTCCAGCGACATCGGCACATATTCGCCACGGCGCCAAAGCTGGGCCATGTCGTCATAGTAGCGTGACAGCGGGTGGCCGGATTGTCCGGTGGCGGTGATGAAGACAGAACTGTCGGGGTCGGCAAAATCATAAACACCGCGGTAGCCGGCCGCATGGATGTTCTGGAACGGGTCGGGATCCTTGCCCGAGCTTTTGCCGCGCTGCAGTGTGTTGTCGCCACCGCTGGTGGATTGGCGAATGTTGACAAAGTAGCGCAGCAGCGGCACGTCGCCCAGAACGGCGTGGTCCTGCACCGCCTGATGCGCGTCGCCCCAGCGCAGGGATTCCAGCGCGTCGCCGTATCTTTCCTCAATCCAGATCAGCGCGTCATCCAGCGCCAGGCGCGCCATATCGGTGCAGGCCTCCTGCGGTGCGCTTTGGCGCACGTCGCACCAGATAGCTGCACCCTCGACATTGCGAAAGACCCGCTCGATGAACAGCGGCTCCACATGGCGGAAGGACTTGGCAACCAGGCCCAGCTCGTCGGTGATCAGCCGTGCTTGCAGCGCCCGCAGCCAGGCGGCGTAGATCAGCGGTTCGGGCAGATGCTCGTTCATCTCACCGTTCCATTCTGCCAGCAGTGTCAGAGCGATCTGGCGCTGACGTTCGCGGGTGCCGGCTGGTGCGGCCTCGCCGGTGAACCACAGGTTGGCACCAATCAGCGGCAACAGGGTGCGGGCAGAATAGGAGACCGTGTCCAGTTGCGCCTCGATAAAGCTGTCTCGGGTGTGTACTTCGCGGTTTTGCATCAGCTTTTCCCAGCGATGGATGCGCTGGGTATCGCCCCAGTCAAACGAGACATGTTTCGGGAACGGGCGGTCGAGGATCTTGTTGTTGGTGTTGCCGAGGATACCTCCGGCGGGGCTCACGAACTCCGGGTTCTCCGAGTAGGGCGCACGGCCTTGCCAGCGGTTCTCCGGGCGCCAGCCCTGGCTGGGCATGCGGCCCTGGCTTTGATGCGCAGCATCGCGCTGCGGGAAGGCGCCAACTGTCTTCATGGCAATGCTGTTCCGGTCCGCCATCGTCAGGTTCTGCGCAGGGGCTACAAAATCTTCGCCCGCGATGATCGCCTCCTGGATTGAACCACTGCGCATCAGGCCGATCGTGGCGCTCATTGATGTGTCCTTGGGGCTGAGCACGGTCCAGCTGAGCGATACCACATGGCCGGGCGGGGTGATTTCGGCAAGATTGAACATGGAGCCGGGCAGCACTGGCCCGTTGTCGGTCCAGCGCAGGGTCAGCGTGACGGGGGGTTCGTCCTTGATCTTTATGATGGAGGGACGCGTGATGAATTTCTTGTACCCGTCAACGCTCAGGTATTCCTGCAGATTTTCGGGGTTCAGCTTTTCGATGAACAGGTCCTGGTCATCCATATAGGACGAGGTGACGCCCCAGCCGAGCACATCCGAGCGGCCGGTAATCACAGCGGGGACACCGGGGATGGTCGCTCCGATCACGCCGCCGGTGCCCAGTTCGAGCCGGGCAAGATACCAGATGCCCGGGGCGCTGAGGCCTAGATGCGGGTCGTTGGCCAGCAGCGTGCCGCCTGCAGCAGAGCGACTGGGGGCCGCAGCCCAGGCATTGGACGCGCCGGCCAGTCCGCGCGGGGCAACAGGAAACAGAAGTCTGTTTTCTTCAATCGGCGCCGCAGCGGCAAAACGCCGGGCGCCGGGCACCAGTTGGGCATATTCGGGCAGGGCAGTCAGGCCTTTTCCGGGGGCATCCGGAAGGATGTCCCGAATGCGGTCGGCATCATTCAAGGCCAGCGAGGTGCGGGCGCGCAGGATCTCTTCCTTCATGTGGCCTGAGAGCTGCAGGGCCATCAGCTTCATGATCGCAATACTGTCGGCGGGCTGCCAGGGGGGAAGCGGCATGTTGAACAGGAACATTTCCGGTGCGCCGCGGCCCAGGGCTTCTTCGTTGATTTCCTGAAGACGCGCATTGACGCCCGCAGAATAAGCCTTGAGTGCGGCCATTGCTTCTGGGGACTGCACTTTGACGGATTCTTGAGCCAGCCCGTAGATGTTCAGACGGCGTAGATAAGTGTCTGTCTCCACTGTGCGGGAGCCGAATACTTCTGACAGGCGGCCTTGGACGGTACGTCGCATCACGGCCATTTGCCACAGGCGATCCTGCGCATGGGCATAGCCGAGGCCAAAATAGACATCTTCGTCGCTGGCGCCGAAACTGCCGAAAATATGCGGAACATTGGCGTTGTCCCGGACGATTTCCACCGGCGACGTGAGACCGGGCAGCGCCAGCTCCTTATCATATTCGGGCAGCGATTGGGACGACAGGTAATAGATCAGGGTTGCGGCCAGGAGGCTCAGCAGAATCAGCCCCGCAGCAATGCGCAGAAGCCAGCGGAAAAGATGTCCCATCAGCGGTTGTTTTCCCTTGGTTTTTGTCATTTCCAGCCGCATGGCTGATTGCACCTAGCGGTGGCGGTGGTAGGGTTGGCGCCAACATATGCGAAGACTGTTCAAGGGAAAAGCAGATGGCGAAAATCGCGTTTCTGGGGCTTGGTGTCATGGGGTATCCGATGGCCGGGCACCTGCAGGCCGCAGGCCATGAGGTCACTGTCTACAACCGTACAGAAGCAAAGGCGAAGGCCTGGGCCAAGGAGCATGGCGGCCATTTTGCCGCAACCCCGCGGGCGGCGGCCGCGGGCGCTGAATTTGTGATGGCCTGTGTCGGCAATGATGATGATTTGCGGTCTGTCTGCCTGGGGGCAGACGGGGCTTTTGCCGGAATGGCAAAGGGGGCGGTTTTCACCGATCACACCACGGTGTCAGCCAAAGTCACACGCGAACTTTACGAGGCCGCCGCGGAGCAAGGAATTGCCTTTGTCGACGCGCCGATTTCCGGCGGTCAGGCAGGAGCCGAGAACGGTGTGCTGTCCGTGATGTGCGGCGGCGACGAAGACGCCTATGCCCGGGCGGAGCCGGTGATGGACGCATATTCCAAGATCTGCCGCCGCATTGGCGACAGCGGGGCCGGGCAGCTGACCAAGATGTGCAATCAGATTGCCATCGGCGGATTGGTTCAGGCCCTGGGTGAGGCGCTGCATTTTGCAGAGAAGGCAGGCTTGGACGGGCGTGCTGTGGTCGAGGTGATCAGCCAGGGTGCCGCGGGCAGCTGGCAGATGGCCAACCGGTATGAAACGATGCTGGACGATCATTTTGATCACGGTTTTGCGGTGGATTGGATGCGCAAGGATTTGGGCATCTGCCTGGACGCGGCGGATGAGACCGGCGCCAGCCTGCCGGTGACGGCGCTGGTCGATCAATTCTACAAGGACGTGCAGAAGATGGGCGGCGGGCGCTGGGATACTTCGTCGCTGTTCAAGCGCCTGCGCAAGCTGGACGGCTGAAAACAAGAAAATGGCCTTTCCGGTTGGAAAGGCCATGCCTCCGGCGGGGATATTTCCGGCCAGAAGAAGCGGCGGTCCTGCCGCCTGCACCGCATCCGGTCAGGGGATGATACGGGTGTATTTGGTGCCTTCCAAAGTGGCGCCCACACGCAGGCCGGCCTGTGCAAAGACCACGGCAAGAATTGGGGATGTCAGGGTGTTGGTGTCTGCGGACAGGGCGTTGCCTTCGTCCTTGATCACATATTCCACATCGGCGCCGGCCGCCCAGCCGGAGGAGCGGCGGAAGCCTGCCAGCGCGTCCTGGGTCATGAAGAACAGCACATGCGCGTATTGCTGGGCGCCGATCTGAAGGCCTGCGTTGCCCTTGTAGGTGGCGTAATAATCGACGGTTACACCGTTGATCAGCAGCGCGCCGCGGCCGTAAGCGCCGCCAAAGACAAACCCCGCCTCAGTCACCAGCGGCATCACCAGCATGCCTGTTGATTTTTCGGCCAGAGTGCGGGTGTTGGGGTATTGGCTGTACATCTGGTTCAGCGTGGCATCAACGCGGGCATCAATGGTGGCAGCGTTGCTGGTGCCGACGCCATTGCCGCAAGCGGCGGTCACACCCGCACCGGCCAGCGCAGTCAGGGCAAAACCGCGGCGGGTCATGCGGAAAGGGGAATTATCGCTCATTTTTCAGGTGCCTGTAATGATTTGCTCCAAGGCCGGTTTGGTCCGGCTCTGAGCAGGGTTATACGCGGAAAACCGCTGCCTGTCATCTGCTGCGGGACGTGGACTGGCGGCTTCCCGCTGAAGTGAACATCTGTGGTCCGGCCTGCGGTGTCAGCCGTTCAGCAGCCGGGCAGCCGCCGGCGCAAAATAGGTCAGGATGCCATTGCAGCCCGCCCGCTTGAAAGCCATCAGGCTTTCCATCATCACTTTTTCTCCATCGATCCAGCCGTTTTGCGCTGCGGCCTGGATCATCGCGTATTCGCCCGAGACCTGATAGGCATAGGTCGGCACGCCAAATGCGGATTTCACCCGATGGCAGATGTCCAGATAGGCAATGCCCGGTTTCACCATGACCATGTCGGCGCCTTCCTGAAGATCGCGCTCGATCAGCCGCAGGGCTTCGTCACTGTTGGCCGGGTCCATCTGGTAGGTGGTCTTGTCACCTTTCAATGCGCCGGAGGCCCCGACCGCATCGCGGAACGGCCCATAGTAGCCAGAGGCATATTTGGCCGAATAAGAGAGGATCGCCACATTGTGATGGCCTGCCTGCTCCAGAGCTGACCGCATTGCGCCGATACGGCCGTCCATCATGTCTGAGGGGCCGATGATATCGGCGCCGGCGTCTGCCTGGGCCAATGTCATTCTGACCAGCGCCTCGACGGTTGCGTCATTGACGATCTCGCCGTCCACAACATAGCCGTCATGACCGTTGATGTTGTAGGGATCCAGCGCCACATCCGTCATCACCGCGATGTCCGGTGCGGCGTCCTTGACGGCGCGGATGGCGCGGTTGGTCAGGTTGTCCGGGTTCCAGGCCTCGGCGCAATCTTCTGTCTTGAGCGACGCGTCGGTATAGGGAAACAGGCAGATGGCAGGAATGCCCAAAGCTTGGGCTTCAATTGCGGCTTCTGCGATTTTGTCCACCGAACGGCGCATCACGCCAGGCATCGACGCGACAGGCTCTTCCTGGCCCTCGCCATCGCGCACAAACACTGGCCAGATGAAATCGGAAGGCGTGAGGGTGTTTTCCTGCACCAGATTGCGGATCGCCTGGCTGGCTCGGGTGCGGCGCAGACGGGCGGCGGGAAAGGGCGCGACGGTGGGCTTCATGGCGGTCTCTCGTTTTGGCTGGCCCATGGGTGGCATGGAAGCTGCCCCGGGAACAAGAGGCACATTCGCCGCGCCGGTAAACTTGTGTGCCAAGCGGGCTTGCCTGTGGGCGCTTCCCGGTTGATATAGGTCCGGATACAAGACTACAGGCCCCAAGGGCCGGAAGCGGCAGACGGGGGCTGGAGTGGACCTGCTTGAAATTATCTATGAGATGATTGACCTGCGGTCGTTTTCCAACCTGTGGTATTGGATTTCGCTGGCGGTCCTGTGGTCATCGGCGAGCCATTGGATTCTGGGCGTCCCTTACGACATGGTGTACCGTGCACGCCGCCGCGGCGGACAGGCAGAGCAGGACCTGGAGGATGTCACCAGGGCCAACATCAACCGCATGCTCTATATCGCAGAGGTGTCTGGTCCGTGGATTGTGGCCCTGGCCTGTTTCCTGTTGTCCGCACTGGCCACGCTGGGTTTTGTCTATTTGATGGAGATTGCCCAGGCGGTGTTCCTGCTGCTCTTTCCGATGTCAGTCGTGGGGCTGATCAGCTTTTTCACCGCGCGCCGGATTGCCAGTGAAAAGGCAGCAGGCGCGGACCTGCGCAGGCGCCTGGCCTTTTGCCGCCTGTATATTCAGTTTGTCGGAACAGTCTCCATTCTGGTCACTGCGTTCTGGGGCATGTATCAGAACCTGGCAATCGGAGCCCTCTAAGAACCGGGCTGCCCTAAAAGAAAACCCCGGAAAGGAAACCGCATGGCACAGCGTGCAATCACCATGGGCGGTGCGCCCGAAGGGTATGATGCCCGGCTGATCCTGAAGGAAGTGCAGGCATCCGGTGCGCCGGTGATGCATGTGGCTCGCGATGACAAGCGAATGGAGGCGATGCGTGCAGCACTTGCCTTTTTTGCGCCGGACATGCCGGTCTTTGTGTTTCCGGGCTGGGACTGTCTTCCATACGACAGGGTGTCTCCGAATGCGGATATCTCCGCCGCGCGGATGGCAACGCTGGCGGCACTGGTGCACCAGATGCCAAAACAGTTTGTGCTGCTGACAACGCTTAATGCTGCCAGCCAGCGTGTGCCTGCGCGCGAGGTGCTGCGCGAGGCGGCCTTTACTGCGCGTGTGGATCACCGGGTGGATGAAGGCGCGCTGCGCAATTTCCTGGTCCGCATGGGGTTTACCCAAAGCCCAACCGTCATGGAACCCGGTGACTACGCGGTGCGCGGCGGTATCATCGACATATTCCCGCCGGGCGAAAGCGGCCCTGTGCGGCTGGATCTCTTCGGGGACGTGCTGGATGGCGCGCGCCGGTTCGACCCTGCCAGTCAGCGGACCACTGAAAAGCTGGAGGTGGTGGAGCTTGCGCCGGTCTCCGAAGTGATTCTGGACGAGGCGGCGATCACCCGGTTCCGGCAGAACTACCGCATCGAATTCGGGGCCGCAGGCACGGACGATCCGCTTTATGAAGCGGTGAGTGCAGGCCGCAAGCATCAGGGGATTGAGCACTGGCTGCCATTTTTCCATGAGAAACTGGAGACGCTGTTCGACTACTTGCCGCAGGCAACCATCACGCTGGATGATCAGCTTACGCCTGCGCGCCTGGCGCGCTGGGACAGTATCGAGGATCAGTATGGCACGCGCAAACACGCGCTGGAACAGAAGGGACGGATCGACACCGTCTACAAACCCGCACCCCCAGCGCTGCTCTATCTGGATGATGCCGCCTGGGAGCGGGCGATTGCAGCAAAGCGTATAGTGCAGTTTCACCCGCTGCCGCAGGCTTCTGGCCCCGGTGTGGTGGATGCAGGCGGGCGCATCGGGCGCAGTTTTTCACCTGAACGCCAGCAGGAAAGTGTTAGTCTTTTCGGAGCTTTGGCTGCGCATATTAAGGTGCGGATGCAGGAGGGGCCGGTTCTTATTGCCTCCTATTCGGAAGGTGCGCGGGAACGTCTGACCGGCCTGATTGAGGACGAAGGCCTGGCCGAGGCCATTCCGGTGATGGACGGCACCCGCATCGGAAAATCCGGACTTCATCTGGCGGTCTGGGCGCTGGAACACGGGTTCGAGGCGCCGAATTTGACGGTGATTTCCGAACAGGACGTTCTGGGCGACCGGCTGATCCGGGCCCCAAAGAAACGCCGCAAAGCAGAGAATTTTCTGACCGAGACCCAATCTTTGTCCCCAGGTGATCTGGTGGTGCATGTGGATCACGGCATCGGCCGCTATAAGGGGCTGGAAGTGGTGACGGCTGCTGGCGCGGCCCATGAATGTATCCTGCTGGAATATGCCGAGCAGTCAAAACTCTACCTGCCGGTCGAGAATATCGAACTGTTGTCCAAATACGGCCATGACGAGGCGCTGCTGGACCGGCTCGGCGGCGGCGCGTGGCAGGCGAAGAAGGCCAAGCTCAAGGAACGCATCCGCGAGATGGCGGACAAGCTGATCCGTATCGCTGCTGAACGTGCCCTGCGCAAGGCACCGGCAATGGACCCGCCGCCACACGCCTGGGAGGAATTTTCCGCCCGCTTCCCCTATCAGGAAACCGACGACCAGCTGCGTGCCATTGAGGACGTGATGGAAGACCTGCACTCTGGCCAGCCGATGGATCGGCTGATCTGCGGCGACGTGGGCTTTGGCAAGACTGAGGTGGCGATGCGCGCGGCCTTTGTGGCGGCGATGTCCGGCCTGCAGGTCGCAGTGGTGGCGCCCACCACGCTGCTGGCCCGCCAGCATGCTGCGTCTTTTGCCGAACGCTTTCGTGGTTTTCCATTGGTTGTCAGGCAGTTGTCACGGTTTGTTACGTCAAAAGACGCCAGCCAGACCCGCGAAGGGCTGGCCAAAGGCACTGTCGATATCGTGGTCGGGACTCATGCGGTGCTTGCCAAAAATATCAAATTTCAGAACCTCGGCCTGCTGATCATCGACGAAGAGCAGCACTTTGGCGTCGGGCATAAGGAGCGGCTGAAACAGCTGCGCAGCGATATTCATGTGCTGACGCTGACGGCGACGCCAATTCCGCGCACTCTGCAATTGTCACTGACTGGCGTGCGTGATCTGTCGATCATCGGCACGCCCCCGGTCGACCGTCTGGCGATCCGCACCTATGTCAGCGAGTTTGATACGGTGACCATCCGCGAAGCGCTGCTGCGCGAACATTACCGCGGCGGACAAAGTTTTTATGTGGTGCCGCGGATCACTGACCTGCCGGATGTCGAGGCCTTCCTGAAGGCGCAGCTGCCGGAACTGACCTATGTGGTGGCGCATGGGCAGATGGCGGCGGGGGAACTTGATGACCGGATGAACGCTTTTTATGACGGCAAATATGATGTGCTGTTGGCAACCACGATTGTTGAAAGCGGGCTGGACATCCCCACTGCCAACACGATGGTGGTGCACCGTGCTGACATGTTCGGCCTGTCACAGCTTTACCAGATCCGGGGGCGCGTGGGCCGCTCCAAGGCCCGTGCCTATGCCTATCTCACCACCAAACCGCGCCAGCGTCTGACGCCGGCTGCCGAAAAACGCCTGCGGGTGCTTGGGTCGCTCGACACGCTGGGCGCGGGCTTTACCCTCGCCTCGCAAGACCTTGATATCCGGGGCGCCGGCAATCTTTTGGGAGAGGAACAGTCCGGGCAGATGCGCGATGTCGGCTATGAGCTGTACCAGTCGATGCTGGAAGAGGCGATTGCCAAGATTAAGGCAGGCGAAATGGAGGGCCTGTCGGATGCCGACGAGCAATGGGCACCGCAGATCAACCTCGGCGTTCCGGTACTGATCCCCGAGGATTACGTGCCGGATCTGGATGTACGCCTTGGCCTTTACCGCCGCCTGTCGTCGCTGTCGACCAAGGTGGAACTGGAGGGATTCGCCGCGGAGCTGATCGACCGCTTTGGCACGCTGCCCAAGGAAGTGAACACGCTGATGCTGGTGGTGCGGATCAAGGCGATGTGCAAACGCGCAGGCATCGCCAAGATGGACGGCGGACCGAAGGGCGCGACGATCCAGTTCCACAACGACAAATTTGCCTCGCCGCAGGGGCTGGTGGAGTTCATCCAGGGCCAGAACGGTCTGGCCAAGGTGAAGGACAACAAGATCGTCGTGCGCCGCGACTGGAAAAAGGACAGCGACAAGATCAAAGGCGCCTTTGCCATTGCCCGCGATCTGGCAGAGAAAGTCGTGGCGGAGAGGAAAAAGGCAAAGGCGGGATAATCGGCGCCAAGGAAATTCGAATTTCCTTGGCAGATTTCTGTCTCAGGGAAATTGGTTAGCTGCAACAGGGGCTGGGCGCCATTGCCGCCTGGGCACAGAAGCAGGAGGCGCCGACCGCCCGGTCCGCCCGTGCCAGAGCCAGATCAAGCTGCTGTTTTATGCTCCTGATTTCAGTAGTTTCGTTACGGGCCTTCAGGCAGTCGTGCAGCCCCTTCAGGCTCCAAATGTTGGTTGGGTGAATTGAAGCCCGAGACAGGCTGCCGTCCAAACCAAGATCGGCCCGGTAGACGGCCTCGGCTTCCTCGGTATGGCCCTGTTCGAACAAAAGCGCCCCCAATGCGTGGCGAGTGGGCTGCATCCAGCCCCAGGGCTCGTCATAGGGCAGGTTGTCGTCCAGCTCAGCCGAACGGTGCAAATGGGCAAATGCCGCATCAAAGTTCTGTTTGCGGTATTCGATCTCTCCGCGCAGCATTTCTGCCGCGATATCAAGCAGGTCGGCGACTTTGTTGTTGTGCATCAGCCGTGTTTCCGGAACCCGGGACTTGGCAGCAAGGAACAATTGCTCTTCGGCCTCTGCTTCTGCAACGCGGCCTGTTGCGGCATAGGCAACGGCCCGGGCATAGTGGGTATTGGCGGTGAGTGTGCAGTAAAGCTGAGGATCGTCTGGCAGTTCCAGTGCGATCGCCTCCTGCCAGCGGCCGAAGCGGATCAGAATATGCGGCTGCATTGCCATGTAGCTTTCAAAGTAATCCGCCATCGGCGGGCTTTCGATGCGCAGCATGTCGTCCGGCGTGGTATCCAGAAGGCCCTGGTTGGCGTCCAGCGCGGGTTCAATCTGGCCCAGGAACATCGCACCGTAAATGACGAACTGGTAATTATGCTGCCGGTATCCGGTGTAGATGTTGAAGGCGCCCTCGCGCTCATAATACTTCAGATCCGCCTCAACCGCCTTTTGGTTCCAATAAACCACGCTGTGGTAGTCGCCGCACAGAACGTCGATATGGGTGGGCATATGCACCAGATGGCCTGCATCCGGCACCAGGGTGCGCAGGACATCGGCGGCTTTCAGGGCCATCTCGGGCGTGGGCGACATTTCCATCAGATGCACATAAAGATGCAGCAGACCCGGATGCTGCATGGCACCGGGGGCATTGTCCATCGCCCATTCCAGAACTTCCTGCGTTTCCAAAGTGGCGGCGCCTTTGGCGGGCTTTCCAGTCTTCAGATCCCACATCTGCCAGGGCGTCAGGTTCAACAGGCTTTCGGCATAAACCGTGCGCACCTCCAGATCGTCGGGGCAGGCAGCAAAGGCAGTGCGCATCGCGTCGGCAAAGGCGTAATCCCAGGCGTGCATGTCTTCAACGGCCTCGCGCTGGGGGTAGCGGGACTGAAGCGCCTGGATCAACTGCTGTTCAGGGACCGTGCAGCCGTCTGAACAGGCCAGCGCAGCTCGAGCCGCGTCAAAGGCTTCGGCCAGCGCCTTGGCGCGGCCTCGGTCATCGCGCAGGGCCCACGGCAGGTTGTAATTCGGCCCGGCAGCATAGGCCACACCCCAATGAGCCATGGCGCAGCCGGGGTCGTGTTCCAGCGCGTTTCGGAAGCATTTGATGGCTTCTGTGTGGTTAAAGCCGTAGGTCCAGATCAGGCCGCGGTCGAACCAGATCTGCGCCTCAGCCGAGGAGGTTGTCACCGGACAGGAATAGCTGCCGAGATCGTAATCGTATGCCATGAAAAACCTCCCAAATTTCTTGGTAAGGGTAGGAGTGCAGTCAGAGGCAGGCAAGGCGGTTATTCCGCGGGCTGCCGTGCCTCGGTTTTGGCCATCTGCAGCATCAGCAGAAAGGCGATGCAGGCCATGATCAAAAGCCCTGCTGCCAGTGGCACCAGAGTGCCGTCAAACAACAGCCCCACAGGCGCAGCAATGGCGGCGGCCAGAACGGTGGAGATCGCGCCGATGACAGAGGCCGCCATGCCGGCGATATGGCCCATCGGTTCCATCGCCATGGCATTGAGATTGCCAACGGTGGTGCCGACCATAAAGAAGACGCTAGCCTGCCAGGCGACAAACAGGCCGAACATCCAGGGATCGGGCAGGTTCCAGCCGCTCAGCAGCAGGATGCCGCCGGTGATCAGGATCTGCGCTGCCAGCGATACGGTGACAATGCGGCGCATGCCGATCCGCATCACGATGGCGGCGTTCAGCAGGCTGGCTGTGCCGGAAATCGCTGCGACCAGCCCAAACCAGTAGGGAAAGCTGTCACCGCGGCCGAAGATGATGTCATAGACCGGCTGCACCATCGTCAGCATGGTGAACAGCATGCCAAGGCAGAGCGTCTGCACCATGATCGACAGGCGGACGGTCGGGTGCGCCAGCATTTCCCGGACCGCGGCCATCAACAGGGGCGTGCGGAAGGCGCGGCGGTTGTCTTGTGCCAGGGTTTCCGGCAAGCGGAAACTGGTCCACAGGACAATGACCGTGGCAAACACCGCAAAAGACAGGAAAATCGCGCGCCAGCTGGACACTGCGATGATGCCCGCGCCCATCAATGGGGCAATGGCCGGGACAATCATGAAAATCATCATGGCAATCGACATCAGCCGGGCCATTTCGCGCCCCGAATAAAGATCGCGGACAACGGCGACACCGACGATACGCGGGCCTGCGGCGCCGATCCCCATCAGCACCCGGGAGATCAGCAGCACCTCCAGCGACGGTGACAGCCAGGCCGTCAGGGCAGACAGGACATAGAGAGCACAGCCTCCAGCGACAACGGGCTTGCGGCCAAAGGCATCCGACAACGGGCCGGTAAAGAATGTTCCCAGACCCATGCCAAGCACAAAGGACGTCAGTACCAGTTGCGCGCGGTTGATGTTGTCCGGGCTGAGCGTCTGGCCGATCTCCGGCAGGGCAGGCAGCATGGCGTCAATCGACAGGGCAATGGTGGCAAACATCATTGCAATCAATGCAATGAACTCTGCCTTGGCCATGCCAAGAACCGGCGTTTGGTCCTGGGACTGGGACATTTGAAACCTCTAACAGCACTGCAGGCGGTCCCCCGGGATCGGGGCCGGTCTGGGAGCCGTCCGCTTCCGCTAACACGAAAATATCAGCCGGGCCAGCCTCCTCCTGCACAGAGGCCTGTGCATGGTTGCGATGCTAAGTAAAAATGCGCGCCTATTCGGCCTCGGCGGCCTTCAACTGCTGCAGGAGGTCTTCGATCACCTGTTTCCACAGCTCTGGCGGCTGGGCGCCCGGTACTGCGTGCTGGTTTGCAACGATGAAGGTCGGAACCGAGCTCACCCCCATCTGGCGGGAATGGGCGTCGCGGTCGCGGATAGTGTCCACGTCGCTGTCTCCGTCTAGCAGGCGGGCGGTGGCGTCTGCATCCAAACCGGCCTCTCGCGCAATATCTGTCAGAACGGCGGGGTCACCGATATCCTTGGCGTCAACGAAATAGGCCTGGAACAGGGCGTCCACTGCCTCGGTCTGCTTGCCCTCGATGCCAGCCCAATGGATCAGCCGGTGCGCATCCAGCGTGTTCGGAGTGCGCAGCATGGCTTCAAAGTTGATCGTCAGCCCGGCTTTTTCGGCGTGTTCCACGACCGGTGCATAGGCTTTGACGGCCCCGTCCTTGCCGCCGAACTTGCGTTCCAGATATTCACGCCGGTCCATGCCTTCGCGCGGCATGTCGGGGTTCAGCTGGAACGGGTGCCACTCGATGACAAAGGGATGGTCCGGCACTTCCGCCAGTGCCTTGTCCAGATGGGTCTTGCCGATATAGCACCAGGGGCAGATCGGATCCGACAGGATGTCGAGCTTGACAGTGGTCATTTGGGTCATCCTTTGAACAGGGCGGGCAGGGCGCGGCGCAGAAGTTTTCCATTTGCGCCGGTGGGTAAAACGTCCAGATGGACATAGGCGCGGGGCTGCTTGTAGCGGGCCAGACGGGCGGATGCAAAGGCCTGCAGCTCTGCTGTGTTCAACTCTTCGGGACCGGAGTAAAAGGCGGCAATGACAAAGGTGTCTTGCTTTACCTCCACTGCGGCGGCACCGGACTGGGTTATGCCGGGATGCGCATTGAGCGCGGTCTCGACCTCGATCGGGGACACCCGGTATCCGCCCGCATTCATCATATCATCACAGCGGCCAAGATAGCGGATCTGGTGGTCTGGCGACATTGCCCCCTGATCACCTGTCAGGAACCAATCGCCCAGGTAGCGTGCGGCGGTTTCTGCTGCTGCGTTCAGGTAGCCCAGCATCAGCCCGGGGTCCGAGCGGTGGATGGCGATGGTGCCTTCCTGTTCAAATGGAACAGGGCCGTCCGCTCCCAGAATTGCGACCTTTCTGCCTGGTTGCGGCTGCCCCAAGGCGCCGTTCTGGGCGGGTGATTTTGGCGACGAGGAAATGAAGGTTGAGCATTCGGACATGCCGAAAGCCTCGTAAAGGCTGCGCCCTGTGGCTGTTTTCCAGGCGTCATGCAGGTGCTGTGAAAGCTTTTCACCAGCGCAAAGCCCGTGCCGCAAGTCCGGCAGATCCAGTGTTCCGCCGCGCAGGAACTTGCCATAGACGCCGGGGGCAGCAGCAAAGATCGTCGCGCGATGGCTGCGCAGCAGCGCAGGCAGCTCTTCCGGTGGTGTGCCCGGCGCCGGGATCAATGCCGTGGCACCGGCGGCCCAGGGGTCCATCAAACCCGTTCCCAATGTGTAGGTCCAATTGAAAGCCCCGGCATGCAGCAGCCGGTCATCTTCTGTCAGGCCGTACCAGCCGTCGATCATCATCTGGCGCGCCCAAACGGCCCTATGTGCATGCACAACGGCTCGCGGCGTGCCGCTGGTGCCGGAGGTGTAGACCGCATAGGCAGGCCGCTCCGGATCGCCCATGGCGTATGTACAAGGCGGGAGGTCGTGCATGTCCTGCAACTCGGGGGTGCTGATCTGGCGGCGGTGGCTCGCGCAGGCCACGGCAGGGTCTCGAAGCACCGCTGCGGGCGCCAGCTCGGCAATGATGCGGGCGGTTTCAGCCTCGGTCAGCTGGGACGATGTCGGCACCGGCACCAGCCCGGCTGCAATGGCGCCAAGATAGGCGACTGGAAACTCCACCGTGTTTCCCAGCCGCATCAGTACGACATCGCCCGGTTTCAACCCGGCTCTCAGCAGCCCGGTGCCGGTGCCGCGCACGGCGGCTTCCAGTCGGGCGTAACTCCAGTCGTCGCAGGCATTGCCGTTCAGAACTGACAGCGCAGTTTTATGCCCCAGCTGCGCAGCGTGGCGCAGCACATGGGCTGCAAGGTTGAAGGGGGACGGGCAGGGCGCAAACGGCCCCTGATCGAAAACAGAAAGCATGGCAATTGGCTAGCCCGCCCGCTCCTGCGTTGCAAGGTACGCGCGTGCGGCTTATAGAGTCCTCATGAAGAGCCGCGATCCAAAATCCCTGATCACCATCGCCCGTGCCAATGGCGGAGAAGACGAAGCTGAACCCTTGGACCTGGGCGCCCGGGTGCGGGAGCTGCGCAAGGCGCGGGACTGGACGCTGGAGTATGCGGCAAATCAGGCCGGGCTGGCGCGTTCGACCTTGTCAAAGATCGAAAACGGCCAGATGTCACCGACCTATGAGGCGTTGAAGAAGCTGGCAGAAGGTCTGCAGATCTCGATCCCTCAGCTGTTCACCCCGCCAGAGCGGGACCAGGTGAACGGGCGGATGACGGTTACCAAATTCGGTGACGGTGCTGCCCATGCGACAGCGACATATGAGCACGAATTGCTGGCTGACGGGCTGACGCGCAAGCAGATGCTGCCTTATCGGGCGCGGGTGCGGGCCCGTTCCCTGGATGAATTCGATGGCTGGGTGCGCCACGACGGCGAGGAATTTCTTTATGTGCTGACCGGAGTGGTCAAGCTATATACCGAGTTCTATGAACCGGTGGAAATGCGCCGCGGCGACAGCGCGTACTACGATGCCGCGATGGGTCACAATGTTGTTTCCATCAGTCCAGAGGACGCCACAATTCTTTGGGTGACATCGCTGGCCTGACAGGCTGGCAAAGATCCGCTGGAGTCAATGCGGGCGGCCGTCCAGCTCTCTCAGCAGGCTTTCGACATACAGGAAATCCTCCACCTCTTCTTTGGCTTCGGTCATGGTAAGTTGATGGGTTCGGGCCAGATAGGCAACGAACCTGTCCCGGTCGTCCAGTATCGATGGCGCGTTGCTTGCTTTCAGATGGGGAAAGCGTTGCTTGATGCGGGGCATCCTGTCAATCCAGCTGGCAGCTGCTGCTTGTACAGGCATGGGGGGAACTCCCTGACAAACGGTTACACGGTTGGTGGAGCTTCAAGGTAACATCTTTTCCGCATTTTTGTAACGTCCGCTCCAAACTACTCTTGCGGGATCGCTTTTGTGAGCGGAATTTCGCTGGCGTTGCCGCTGCGTCAAAAGCCTTGCCAACACCTGAGAGCCAAAGCCGGCTGCTGTCAGCGGTATCAATACCGTCACAAGGGGCCGCCCGGATAGAGGCCGGAAAAGCTGCTGTTGATGCCCTATGCGCCGGTGGCCGCGGCGCAGAGGGCGGATGCTGAACTGGTCTATCAGTCAGCCTGATACCACCAGACATCCGGCATGAAGCCGGTCCGGTCGCCGTAGACGGGCAATGTCTGCGGGAAACGCATCTCTTTGATATGGGCGATACGGCCGGTGTCAAAGCGCCAGAACGGGATGACATAGCGCCCGGCGGTCAGCACCCGGTCCAGCGCCCGCACTGCGGCGGTGAAGTCCTCCGGCTCTGTGGTGGTCAGCATCGCATCTATCATGGCTTCCGCCGCCGGGCTGTTCATGCCCATCAGGTTTCGGCTGCCGGGCTGATCGACCCCCGTGCCGCCCCAGTAAAACCGCTGTTCGTTGCCGGGGCTCAGCGACAGCTCTCTGCGGAACCGAGTGAGATCGAAGTCATAGGCGCTTTCCCGTTCGGCGTATTGGGCATTGTCCACAGTCTCTGCCGTCAGGGTGATGCCCAGCCGTTCCAGCGCGCGGGCGTAGATTTCCGTGACAGTTTTCATTTCACCGTCACCCTGCCGGATCAGCACGCTGAGCGTCAGCGCCGTGCCGTCCCCATTGCGCAGCACCCCATCCGTCACGGTCCATCCGGCCTCTGTCAGCAGGTTCACCGCCTTGCGCAGATTGCCGCGGTTGCGCTTGCTGCCATCGCTTTGGGGCAGGGTGTACCCTTCCAGGGTGCCGGGCAGCAGGCTGTCGGCATAGGGCTCCAGAAACGCGCGGACCTTGCCGCTGGCGGCACCAGGCCGCATTCCCAGCACAGAGCCGGAAAAATAGGAGGTGATCCGCTGCTGTGCGCCGCCTGTCAAAGTGCCGTTGATATATTCAAAATTGAACGCCAGCAGCAGCGCCTCGCGCACCCGCCAGTCATCCAGCGGCGCGCGGCGGGTGTTCATCACCAGACCGGTCATGCCAGAGGGGCGGGAATGCGGGATCTCGCTTTTGACCACATCGCCGCGGCTAACGGCGGGAAAGCCATAGGTGCTGTCCCATTTGTCGGCGTTGAATTCGCGCACCGCGCTCAGCTCTCCGGCCTTGAAGGCCTCAAACAGGACGGTTGCGTCACCAAAGAAGTCGATACGCATCTCGTCAAAATTTCCGGTGCCGCGGCGCAGGGGCAGGTCCTTGCCCCAATAGTCCGGGTTGCGGCTGAGAGTGACAAAACGGCCAGGTTCAAAGGCGCTGACCACATAGGCGCCAGTTCCGATCGGGGCGCCTTCGATCTTATCGCTGCCGAAGTCCTTGCCGTCCCACTGCGCTTTCTGGAGGATCGGGCGCAGGCCTGCAAGCAATGCCAGTTCGCGGTCCTCAACATTGAATGTCAGGCGAATGCGGCGCGGACCGGTTTGTTCGATCTTCTCCACTTTGGTCCAGAACCCGCGGTACCGCGGGTGGCCTTTGGTTCCCAAAGTTTCATAAGACCAAATCACGTCCTCTGCCGTCACCGGGTTGCCGTCAGAGAATCGGGCCTCCTTCCGGAGGGTGAATTCCACCCAGGACCGGTCCTGTGACACCTCAATCGATTCGGCCAAAAGACCGTAAAGCGTGAACGGCTCGTCCCAGGACCTGCCCATCAGACTCTCATAACTCCAGAACCGGAGCTGCCACGGAGTGGTCCCTTTCAGGGCAAACGGATTGAGACTGTCAAAGCCTCCGGTGTTGCCGAACACCACCTTGCCGCCCTTTGGCGCGTCCGGGTTTGCATAGGGTAAAGACACAAAATCCGGTGGCAGCGCAGGTTCGCCGTACATAGCTATGCCATGGGCCGATTCTGCTTGCGCGAAATTCGCGGCAAACATCAAGCTGATTCCAGCTATCACCTTGTGAAGAATCCGGAAATTTTCTTTTTGCAATTTCACAACAATCCCACTCTGCCCTTATTTTCTTGCCTCCGCACGCTACGTGCGCTTTTTCGTCTTTTCAAACTTTTAGCTTGGACGAAAGCCGGAAATTGCTTATAAAGGGGTCACTGCTCGATAGGTTTCTTGCCTGTATGAAACCTGCCTCAATAACTAACGCCCGCCTTGTGCGGGCGTTTTTTTTATGCCTGTTCCTTCGCTGCAGCCGGGCCGGATCAGCGCTGCCGTCGCGGGGCGGCTGTCCGTAGTCTTACGCGTTTCTTTTGCAGTTGCAGCATGGCACAGTGGTGGCAGTTTTTCAGCCATGGGGTAGGACGCGATGACATTGCAAGGCAAGACAGCCGTTATCACCGGATCGAATTCGGGCATTGGCCTGGGGGTTGCACGCGAGCTGGCGCGGGCCGGAGCCAATGTGGTCCTGAATTCCTTTACCGACCGGGACGAGGACCACGCGCTGGCAGCGGAGCTCGCGCGCGAGTTCGGCATCAAGGCCCAGTATGTTCAGGCCGATATGTCCAGAGGCGACGATTGCCGCGCTCTGATCGAGAAGGCCGGAGCCTGCGACATCCTGGTGAACAACGCAGGCATTCAGCATGTGTCGCCGATAGAGTCGTTTCCGCAGGACAAATGGGACGCGATCATCGCCATCAACATGAATTCAAACTTTCATACCATGGCAGCCGCATTGCCCGGGATGCGCGCGGCTGGCTGGGGCCGGATTGTAAATATTGCGTCAGCGCACGGACTGACCGCCTCGCCCTACAAAGCGGCCTATGTGGCGGCCAAACATGGTGTCGTGGGCATGACCAAGACAGTGGCGCTGGAAACCGCGCAAGAGCCGATCACCTGCAATGCGATCTGCCCTGGCTATGTGTTGACGCCGCTGGTGGAAGCGCAGATCCCCGATACCATGGAAAAATACAGCATGGGCCGGGAAGAGGTGATCAAGAAGGTCATGCTGGAGCGTCAGCCGAGCCGGGGCTTCGCCACGGTGGAGCAGCTGGGCGGGACCACGGTGTTCCTGTGCTCGGAGGCGGCAGCGCAGATCACCGGCACCACGATCAGCGTCGATGGTGGCTGGACGGCGCTGTAAGTCCTTGGGGAGAGGGCGGGAGGGGCCGGCCCCTCTTGCCCCTGCCGGGGCAATTCACCCCGGAGTATTTTTGCAAAGGTGAAACAGGCAGGTGGCATTTGGCAGTACGGATTAATCTGGCCCTTCAGGGTGGCGGCGCACATGGGGCTTTTACCTGGGGTGTTCTGGACCGGTTGCTGGAAGAGCAGGAGGTTGAGGTGGTCGGTATCACCGGCACCTCTGCCGGGGCGCTGAACGGGGCCGCGTTTAAGTCTGGAATGGTGCACGGCGGGCGTTCGGGCGCCAAGGCGGCGCTGGACGGTCTGTGGAAACGGATGGGCGCCGTGGGCGACATGCGGTTCAATCATTGGCTGACGCGGTTTGATGCGGTGGCCTGGGCTGGCGCGGTGGAGGCCCTGATGCCGTTCTCGCCGCTGGAAAGCCTGAGCCAGGCAGTTTCCCCCTATCACTATGGTCCGTTCTACAAGAACCCGCTGCGCGAGGTGGTCGAGCAGTTCAACTTTGCCGGGGTCTGTTCGGGGGAAGGTCCGGAGCTGTTCATCTGCGCCACCTGCGTGCGCAGCGGTAAAATCCGCATCTTTGAAGGCGAGGAGATCAGCACCGACGCTATTCTGGCCTCTGCCTGCCTGCCGGAGCTGTTTCAGGCGGTGGAGATCGAAGACCCGGAGACCGGCCGTCTGGAGGCCTATTGGGACGGCGGCTATACCGGCAACCCGGCGCTGTTTCCGTTGTTCCGGGAGGGGCTGCCGGGGGATGTGGTGATCGTCAACATCAACCCGCTGGAGCGCGAAGAAATCCCAAAGACACCGCAGCAGATCCGCAATCGGGTGAATGAGATCAGCTTTAACTCGTCGTTGCTGCGCGAACTGCGGGCGATCAGTTTTGTGCAGCGCCTGCTGACGGATGGCACCCTGGAACGGGGCCGGATGAAGCAGGTGCGGGTGCATATGATTGCCGATGACGACCTGATGACGCAGCTGTCGGCCACCACCAAGCTGATCCCGGTGCCGCAGATCCTGGCGCGGCTGAAACAGGCGGGGCGGGATGCTGCAGAAGGCTTTCTGTCCCGGCAGAGGCAGAACCTTGGTGTGCGCTCTTCGGTCGATCTGCCTGCAATGTTCAGTTAGGCGTCTTCTGTTTCCAGCACCTTTGGTTTTGCGTTGGTTTCCAGCGGCTTGCTGGGATCTTTGGGGTTTGGATAAACCAGCCCGGCTGAAATCACCAATTTGGCGGAATCTTCGACGGACATGTCCAATTCGATCACGTCTTCTTCTGGCACAAACAGCAGGAAACCCGAAGTCGGGTTCGGCGTGGTAGGGAGAAAGACGCTGACCAGCCCTCCGCTGGTTTCAGCGCGCTTGGCGATTTCGCCCTTGGCATGGGTGGAGATGAAGCCGATCGCCCAGATACCCTTGCGCGGGTATTGCACCAGACAGGCCTTTTCAAAGCTGCGCTCAGACTGGGCAAAGACGGTCTCGGAAATCTGTTTGATGCCGGAATAGACCGTGCGCACAACTGGCATCCGTTCCACCAGGCTTTCGGCAAAGCTGATCAGCGAGCGGCCAAGGATGCCTTTGGCGATCCATCCGACAATGATTGTGAACAGCAGGAAGATGATCAGCCCGACACCGCGCAGGTTGATGCCGATATACTGTTCGGGGCGGACGGTGTGCGGCACCAGCGGCAGCACTACGCTGTCGATCCAGCCCATCACCGACCACAGCAGCCAGATGGTCAGGCCCACCGGCGCGATAACGACGATGCCGGTCAGAAAGGAGGCCCGCAGGCTGGCGAGCAGGCCGCGGCGGCGTTGGGGTTCTTCGTCGAATGGCGTGGTCATAGATCCGTTTTCCGGGAATTCCGCCTCGTACCTAGGCACTGTTGTGGGGCGGAGCAATGGTTTCCGCCCCAAAAATCAACTCATTGTGCGAGATTGTTGAGTTCCTGTGCGATCTGTGCCGCCAGTCGGGCATTGTTGCGCACCAGCGCGATGTTGGCGGTAAGCGAGCGGCCTTCGGTCAGCTCGAAAATGCGGGACAGCAGGAAGGGGGTCACATCCTTGCCCGAAACACCCTGCGCGTCCGCTTCGGACTGGGCCTGGGTGATGACGGGGGTCAGTTCTTCTGCGGCGATCTGGGCATCAGCCGGGATCGGATTGGCAATCAATTGACCGCCGGGCAGGCCCATCGCCTGGCGGGTGGCATGGGCGCGGGCGATCTGCGCCGGGGTATCCATCCGCAGCGGCGCCTTCAGCTCTGACTGGGCCGACCAGAATGCCGGAAAGCTGTCTTGACCATAGGCAATGACCGGCACACCCTGAGTTTCCAGAACTTCCAGTGTTTTGGGCAGGTCGAGGATCGCCTTGGCGCCCGCGGCAACAACGGTTACCGGGGTCTGTGCCAGTTCCATCAGGTCGGCGGAGATGTCAAAAGAGGTCTCGGCGCCCTTGTGGACCCCGCCGATGCCGCCGGTGGCAAAGACAGAGATACCGGCCAGCCGCGCCGCGATCATGGTTGCCGCCACGGTGGTTGCACCGGTGCCTTCGGTGGCGATGCAGGCGGGCATGTCCGCGCGCGAGATTTTGGCGACACCTTTGGCCTGACCCAGCGCCTGCAGCTGATCGGGCTCCAGCCCGATATGCAGCACGCCTTTGATCACTGCCATGGTGGCGGGCACAGCGCCGACATTGCGGATGTCCTGCTCCACTTGTGCGGCGACTTCGACATTCTGCGGATAGGGCATGCCGTGGGTGATAATGGTGCTTTCCAGCGCAACGATGGCGCGGCCCTCGGCCTTGGCGGCCTGAACCTCGGAAGAGTACTGAATATCGATCAAAGCGGGGGTTCTCCTGAAACATAGGTTGCCGCGGCCTTGAGAGCAGAGGCCAAAGCAGTCTTGCGGTCTTCGCCCCGTGCCTCGGCAACAATATGGGCGGCCATGAAAGTATCGCCTGCGCCGGTCACCCGGGCGACGGTAACGCGGGGCGGGACAAGCGTGATGCTGCCTTTGGCATCGGCCATGGTGGCGGAAGCGCCGCCATCCGTGACCAGCACCCGGGCGGCACCGCGGTCCAGCATGGCTTGTGCTGCGGTTTCGCTGTCGGTGAACTCTGCCTGGCACAGGATGCCGGCCTCTTCCAGGTTCACATACAACGTGCCGCGGGTGCGGGTCAGGAACGGACGCAGCCGTTCCGCTTTGCCCGGCGATGCCGGGGCAACACGCAGATCGGCCTTGGCAAAGGCCGGGCTGGCGGTGATGTCGTCCAGCAGCGACAGAGTCAGGTTGCCGTCCAGCGCAACCAGGCCCTGATAGGGCGTGTCCTTGGTACCCAATGCGCCATCGGACAGCGGGCGCAGGATCTTGTCCCCGGCGGCCTCCAGTGAATGGGCGTCGGCAATGGCCGCAATCAGCCCGTTGGCGCCTTCCACTGCCATATAGCGGTCCGTGGGCAGGTCTTCGGAACGGTAGATGTGATCAGTGATCAGGCCAAAGTGGCCGCAGGCATGGATCAGCTCGTCGCCCTCGGGGTCCCGGCCCACTGCCGTCAGCAGGGCCGGGTTCATGCCAAAACGCGACAGGGTCATGGCAATGTTCATGGCAACACCGCCGGGCAGCCGGGTGATGCGGCCGGGCATGTCAGACCCGCGCTGCATCTCGCTGGTGCAGCGGCCAATGATGTCCCACAGGACCGATCCGATACACAGGATGGCGGGTGTCTGGGAAAGTGAAGCTTGTGTCATATGGATCTATTGCCGCCTTTAAGAGGCTGCTGCAAGCGGCTTCACCGTGCAGGGACGGCGAATGTCAGAGCAGCCCAAAGACTTTCCCAGGCGTAATCGGCACCCTCTGGGGGCGGGCGCAGAACCACGGCGTCCAACAGGTAATTGTATCCCGGGACCACACTGACAAGGGCCTTCCCTTCTGCATCCGTGGTTTGAACCGTGACGGAAACGGTTCCGTCTGGCGCTTTGGCAAAGACTTCAACCTGTGCGGCCGGCCGCGGATTGCCCTGATAGAGCACCCGGACAGGGAGCCCGGATGTCAGATCATCTCTATATGGGTTGGCCAGAGCAACGATCTCTGTTTCCAGCCCGGTGACGCTGTCTGACCCGTTGCCTGCACCTATTGCCACCAGCGCCTTGGCATAGCGGGTGTATTGCTCCGTGAACCCGGCCTCCGGCAGGCCGCGTGCCTGATGCTGTGCGGGGATGCCAACAAAGGCCTTGTGGTCGACAAAGGCCCGAAACTCTGCCCAGCTGTCATAGGTGATGGTCTGCGGCTGTGTCTGATGGATCAGAACTGCCAGCCCCTCCTGCAGTGCTGCAGCGGTAAAGGCGGGCATATCCCCCATCCGGCCCTTGTATGGAGAGGCAGCGCCGTCCTGCATGACGTCGTAGCGGGCAATGCGGTGGTCCAGATAGGGCTGCTCTGCCCCGTTGAATTCCTGCCCGTTGCGCAGAGTTGCCACCAGCGTTTCACCGGAATCGACTTGATATTTCCCAGGCTCAATCCAAAACTCGTGGGATAACCCCGGAGCGCCCCCAAAAGGCAGCCCGGCGCAGAGCATTGAGCAGAACAGGCGGTATTGCATGGAAATGTCCTTGGCTTTCAGACGCGTCGTCACTTGGCTGCGCGGCCTATTTGCGCTGTTGTTCTGCGCCGTTGCAATAGCTCCGGTACCGGTCCGCGCACATGAGGTCACACCGGCAATTGCCGATTTCAGCGTCAAGGACGGGCAGATCATGCTTGCGTTGCGTCTGAACGTGGAGGCGTTTGTTGCGGGTATCAACCTGGATGGGGTGACGGACACCAATCAGACCACCCGGTCCGCTGACTATGATGAGCTGCGTGCGCTGGAGGCTGGCGAACTGGAACCGATGGTGCGGCTCTTTGCGGAAGACTGGCTGGAGACGTTTTCCATCCATGCCGGCGGGCCGGTTGTATTGACTGTCACAAGGATCGAAATCCCGGCGGTCGGGGATGTAAACCTGCCGCGGGCGTCCTTTCTGGATCTGACCGCAGAGATCCCGCCCGGGGCAGGGAGCCTGCGCATAACCTGGCCAAAAGGTTCCGGCGGTGTGGTGCTGCGGCAGAACGGGGTCGAGGAACCCTATACCGGGTATCTGCAAGGCGGAGAGACGTCCCCTCCGATCCCGCTGAGCGGCGGCGCCGCCAAGACGCCTGTTGAAGCCTTCATGGAGTATATCCCTGTGGGCTTTACCCATATCCTGCCCAAGGGGCTGGACCATATCCTGTTTGTGCTGGGGCTGTTCTTCCTCAGCCCGCGGGTGAAGCCGCTGCTGTTGCAGGTGAGCCTGTTCACGGTGGCCCATACCATCACGCTGGCGCTGGGGGCGCTGGGCATGGTGAATGTGAACCCGGCCATTGTCGAACCGCTCATCGCGCTGTCCATCGTGTTTGTTGCGGCAGAGAATGTCTTTGCCCGCAAGCTGCACAGCTGGCGCAGTTTTGTGATCTTTGGCTTCGGGTTGCTGCACGGGCTGGGCTTTGCCTCCGTGCTGGGAGAATTCGGATTGCCGCCAAGCCAGTTCCTGCCCGCGCTCATCGGGTTCAATGTTGGTGTCGAACTGGGGCAGCTGGCAGTGATTGCGGCCGCCTATTTGGGGGTGCGCCTGTGGTTCGGGCGGCATCCGAAATACCGCGGCCGGGTGGCGATCCCGGCCTCTGTTACCATCGCGATGATTGGCAGTTACTGGTTTGTGGAGCGGGTGTTTCTGTAACGCCCGCTACCGGTCTGGAAGGGAGGGCAGGGACGCTCAGCCCATCGCCCGCATCAAAACCGTCAGTGCGGCCAGCGGGTCCTCTGCGTGCCAGATCTCATCACCGATGCCAAAGAAATCTGTAAAGGGCGCAATGCCGCGCACCAGATCCTCGGTCAAACCTCCCTCGGCGACCACTGGAACCTCGATCATCTGGGACCACCACTGAAACAGATCAGCTTCCGCCTGCGCTCCGTCGCCCAGGCCGGATGTGCCCACCGGGCCGAAACTCACATAATCCGCACCCGCTTCGCCTGCGACGATGCCGTCATGCTGCGAAGCGCCGCAGAAACAGCCGACAATGGCATCCGGCCCCAGCGCTTTGCGGGCGGTGCGCACCGATTTGGACGCATCGGTCAGATGTACGCCGTCCAGCCCCAGCCGTTCCGCCAGGATCTGGTGGTCGGAAATCACCAGCGCCACGTCACGCTCCATGGTGACCTCACGCAGGGCATCACCGGCGCGGCTCAGCGTGTCCTCGTCGCGGCTTGCCAAATCCAGGCGCACGCAGGCCACGTCGATCTCATCAAGCACCCGTGCCAGCTGGCCGGGGAATTTGCCCAGCTCGAAACTCGGCGGGGAGATCAGATAGATCTGCGGCTGCTCGACGGTTTCTTCAGGGCTTCCCATCGTGGTGCTCCATTGTTCAGGCGGTTTGACGGTGTTTAGCCGATTTCCGGCAGGACGCAAGGATTTGCGGCGCAGAAGCCCCGGTAAATGCGGCCCAAAACCGTGCAGGACCTTGCCCCGCAGCCGCGCGGGCAGTACAGCGGTGCCGATTTTGCCGGAGAACACGATGCCCACCGATACGCCCCAGCCCGCCTTTGTCCTTGTCCGCCCGCAGATGGGCGAGAATATCGGCGCCGCTGCGCGGGCGATGTGGAACTTCGGTCTTGACCGGATGCGCATCGTGGCGCCGCGTGATGGCTGGCCGAACCCCAAGGCAGTGGCGATGTCCTCGGGTGCCGGCCGCCTGCTGGATGAGGCGCAGCTGTGCGCGGATGTGCCGGAGGCGCTGGGCGACTGCACCTATGTGTTCGCCACCACCGCCCGCCAGCGCGGGCTGACCAAACCGGTGTACAGCCCCGAACGCGCCATGCAGATCGCAGCCGAGAAGATCGCAGCCGGAGAGAAGGTTGCAGTGATGTTCGGGCCGGAACGTGCGGGGCTGGAAAACGAGGATATTGCCAAGGCCAACGCCATCATCTCGGTGCCGGTGAACCCGCTTTATGCTTCGCTGAACCTCGGCCAATGTGTGCTGCTGACCGGTTATGAATGGATGCGGCAGTCGGGCGACGTGGTGCATGAAACCACGGATCTGGGCCGCAAGGGCGACTGGGCCACTGGCGTCGAGGTCGAGAAACTGGTGGAGCATTACGAGGACCGGCTGGACGCGGCGGGCTTCTTTTTTCCGCCGGAAAAGGCCGACAGCATGAAGACCAACCTGCGCAACCTGTGGTCCCGGATGCGGATGACCCGGTCTGACGTGCAGATGCTGCATGGCATCATGCGGCAGATGGTCCGCTGGAAAGAGCGCGGTGGCGAATAAGCCGCACTGGACCTTTAGATGACCCGCCCCTAGCTTGGCAGCAGAGATAAAGAGGCACGCATGAGCAAGCGCAGCATTTTCGAAGAGGTCGAGGGCGAGAAGACAGACGCGCCCGCAGTGCAGCCGGGTCTGATCGACCGCGGCCGTGGCGGTGCCCGCAAGGCGATCCGTGCCTGGCTGATGGTGCTGTTTGCGCTGGTGGTGGCTATGATTGTGGTGGGCGGGCTGACGCGTCTGACCGACAGCGGCCTGTCGATTACTGAATGGCGCCCGGTGACCGGGGCCATTCCGCCGATGTCTGAGGCCGACTGGCAAGCGGAGTTCGACAAGTACAAAGAAATCGACCAGTGGCGCATCCAGAACCAATGGATGGAACTGGCGGATTTCAAATCGATCTACTGGTGGGAGTGGGGCCACCGTCAGCTGGGCCGTGTCATGGGCGTGGTCTGGGCGCTTGGGTTCTTCGGCTTTCTGGCGGCGCGCAAGATCCCGGCAGGCTGGACCCGCCGGCTGCTGCTGCCCGGTATTCTTGGTGGCGTGCAGGGCGCCATCGGCTGGTGGATGGTGGCTTCTGGCGTGACACAGGGCGAGGGGATGACCACTGTTGCCTCTTACCGTCTTGCCGTCCATCTGGGGCTGGCCTTTGTGATCCTGGGCTTCATTGCCTGGTATATGCTGATGCTGGGCCGGGAAGAGCGCGAGCTGATGCAGGCCCGCCGCGCCAAAGAAGCCAAATTGTTCAGCCTGTCCACCGGTCTCATGCATTTCGCCCTGTTGCAGATCCTGCTGGGGGCGCTGGTGGCGGGTATCGACGCCGGCCGCTCTTACACGGACTGGCCGATGATGGGCGGGCAGATGATCCCGCCGAACCCATTCATGCTGGAGCCTCTCTGGAAGAACTTCTTTGAAAACCCCGGTCTTGTGCAATTCATCCACCGGGTGGCGGGCTATCTGCTGTTTGCCTTTGCCGTGGTGGCCTGGCTGCGCGGGCGCGGCTCTGCCCATGCCCGGACCCGGTTTGCCTTCAACGCGGTTTTTGCGGCACTGTCGGTGCAGGTGCTGCTGGGGATCATCACGGTGATCTACGCCGCACCGCTGCATGTCGCGATTACGCATCAGCTGGCGGCGGTTGGCGTCTGGGTTCTTATCCTGCGCGCCCGCTTTCTGTCTGCCTATCCCATTGCAACCTCGATCAAGGATCACTGACCCATGAGCGCATTTGATGATTTGACGGCTTTCCAGCGCGAAACTCAGGCGCTGGGGCAGATTGCGGGCCGTCTGGGCTGGGATCAGGAAACCATGATGCCGCGCGGGGCGGCGCCGCAGCGGGGGGAGGAAATGGCCGCGATCGAGGCGGTGCTGCACGCCCGCCGCAGCGACCCGCGGGTGGCGGAGTGGCTGGAGCAGGCGGTGGCCCCCAATGAAGCCGGCGCAGCGCAGCTGCGCGAGATCCGCCGCAGCTATGAGCGCACCGCCAAAGTGCCTGCCGATCTGGCCAAAAAGATTGCTCAGGTGACATCTGTGGCGCAGGGCCAATGGGCCGCCGCGCGGGCAGATGAGGACGTTGCCGCCTTTGTTCCGGTGTTGGAGGACGTCGTTGCGCTGAAGCGCGAGGAAGGGCAGGCGCTGGCGGCGGGCGGAGATGTCTATGATGCCATGGTCCAAGACTATGAGCATGGCATGACCGGTGCCGCAATCGCCGAAATGTTCGACGCCATGCGTCCCGGATTGGTGGAGCTGCGGGCAAAGGTGCTGGAGAAACCCGCCCCCAAAGGGCTGACCGGCGCCTTTGACGAAGCCGCGCAGATGAAGCTGACCCGCAAGCTTGCCAAACAGTTCGGTTATGACATGTCGCATGGCCGGGTCGACAAGGCGGTGCACCCGTTCTGTTCCGGAGGGGGGCTGGATGTTCGGATCACCACGCGGACCAGCGAGAGCGATCCGTTCAACTGCTTCTATTCCACCATCCATGAGGTCGGCCACGCGGCCTATGAACAGAACATCAGCCGTGATTACCTGCTGACGCCGCTGGGCAGCGGAGTGTCGATGGGGGTGCATGAAAGCCAGAGCCGGATCTATGAAAACCAGATCGGCCGCAGCCGGGCCTTTACCGGCTGGCTGTTTGAGGAGATGAAGACTGCCTTTGGCGATTTTGGCGTCGCGGATGCGGATGCTTTCTATGCCGCTGTGAATGCGGTGCATAAAGGTTACATCCGGACAGAAGCGGATGAGCTGCAATACAATCTCCATATTATGATGCGGTTCGGTCTGGAGCGCGCGCTGATGAGCGGCGATCTGGCGGTGAAGGACCTGGAAGCAGCCTGGAACGACCGGTTTGAAGCGGATTTTGGCTATGGTGTCGACAAGCCGTCCAATGGCTGTTTGCAGGATGTACACTGGTCGGTTGGCCTGTTCGGCTACTTCCCGACCTACACATTGGGCAATGTTTACGCCGGCTGCCTGTACCAGGCACTGCGCCGGGATGTGTCAGGGCTGGATGCCGATCTGGCTGAGGGTGACACAAGCGGTGCAACCAGCTGGCTAAAGGAAAACCTGCAGCAATACGGTGGTCTTCGCAGCCCGCGCGAGACCATCGTGCATGCCGCCGGCATGGAGCCGAGCCACGCGCCGCTGCTGGCCTATCTCGAAGAGAAGTTCAGCCAGCTTTACGATCTCTGAGTCTACTCTGATACACGGCTAAGGCCTTCTGGCGGCAGCGGAAACCCTGCTGCGCCTGAAATTCCATATCTTAACAGTATTCTCTTATTCCTAGGGGGAGTAAGAGAGTGAACTGAAGCATACCGCCGTTGCCGATCTGATTTTGCCAGTTCCGTGTTGGGTTCCACCCCGGTCTGAGCCATATGCCTGTCAGATCAGCGCCATCCGTTCCGCCCGTTCTGGATCCGGGAAGGGCCGGTAAAGGCCGATGTCTGCAGTGGCGATCAGGGTGGTCACATTTGTGTAGAGGCGTTCGACCTCTTCATCGTGTTCGCCAAGTACCCGGAAGGCACGGTCCAGCTGGGGCATGTCCTGAAATTCAATTTCCAGCAGGAAATCCCGGCAGCTGTCGCTGGCAAGATTCAGTTTGCGGCGCAGCAGGCGCCAGCTTTGGACAACGCCGCGTTCCTGCAGATAAATCATCCATTGATCAACCGCACTGGCAAAGTTGAGCGCCTTGGCCTCGTGATGCAGGTCGATGGAGCAGTGGTACAAGTTCATTTGGGAATCCCCTTCATGAGACATCAGAACTTGCCGTAACAATACCTAAGATCCGTTAGGGGAGCGTTAACAAAGCGAACGCCGCCCCGGCAACGGGACGGCGCGTCAAGTTTTCCAGGAGACGGGGCTTATTCTTCGCCGCCGTCTTCCGCGTCCTCGCCGTTTTCAGCGATCCAGGCGACAGAGACCACTTCCTCTCCCTTGCCGGTGTTGAACACCCGCACGCCGCCAGCCGAGCGCGAGCGGAAGGAGATGCCGTCAATCGGTACACGGATCGACTGGCCCTTGGAGGTGGCCAGCATGATCTGGTCATCCATCTCGACGGGGAAGGAGGCCACAATTTCGCCGCCGCGCATGGCCTTGTCCATGGCCGTTACGCCCATGCCGCCACGGCCGCGCACCGGGTAATCATGCGAGGACGAAAGCTTGCCGGAGCCGCCTGCAGTGATGGTCAGGATCAGCATTTCTGCTGCCGACATCTCCACATATTTCTCCTGGCTGAAGGTATCGCTTGCCGGTACGTTCTCTTCGTCCGATGCATCCTCATCCGTGAGGCCAGCCACGGCACGGCGCATCTTGAGATAGGCAGCACGGTCTTCGGGCGTTGCCTCAAAGTGGCGGATGACGGACATCGAAACAACGTGATCCTCTCCGCTGAGCCTGATACCGCGCACGCCTGTCGATTCACGCGAGTTGAACACGCGCACATCGGTGGAGCGGAAGCGGATCGCCCGGCCGGAATTGGTGAACAGCATCACGTCGTCATCTTCCGAGCAGATGCGCACGTTCACCAGCTTCACGGAGCCGTCCTCGGGCAGTTTCATCGCGATCTTGCCGTTGCGGCGGACGTTGGTGAAATCCGACAGGCGGTTGCGGCGCACATCGCCGCCGGAGGTCGCAAAGACCACCTGCAGGTTTTCCCATTCTTCATCCGGTACGTCGACCGGCATGATGGCGGCGATGGAAACACCTGTGGGGATCGGCAGGATGTTGACGATCGCCTTGCCTTTGCCAGTGCGGCCAGACTGCGGCAGGCGCCAGGTCTTGAGCTTGTAGACCATGCCATCTGTGGTGAAGAACAGCAGCTGGGTATGGGTGTTGGCGACAAAGAGGGTGGTGATCACATCCTCTTCTTTGGTCTGCATGCCTGAAACACCTTTGCCTCCGCGCTTTTGTGCGCGGAAGTCGGCCAGCGGAGTACGTTTGATATAGCCGCCAGAAGTCACGGTCACCACCATGTCCTCGCGCTCGATCAGGTCCTCGTCCTCCATGTCGCCGGACCAGTCGACGATTTCGGTGCGGCGCGGCACGGCGAAATTGTTGCGCACCTCGCGCAGCTCGTCGCCGATAATGCCCATGATCCGTTCGCGCGAAGACAGGATTTCAAGGTATTCCTTGATCTTGCCGGCCAGTTCTTCCAGCTCGTCCGTGACTTCCTTGACACCGATCTGGGTCAGGCGCTGCAGACGCAGCTCCAGGATGGCGCGGGCTTGGGTTTCTGACAGGTTGTAGGTGCCGTCTTCATTCGCCGTGTGGGTCGGATCATCGATCAGCCTGATGTATTCAAGGATCGGCTGGGCGGGCCAGCGGCGGGTCATCAGTTTTTGACGCGCTTCCGCCGCATCCGAGGATTGGCGGATAGTGGTGACGATTTCATCGATGTTGGTAACCGCAACGGCCAAGCCGCACAGAATGTGGCTGCGCTCGCGCGCTTTGCGCAGAAGATGCGCAGTACGCCGTGCAACCACGTCTTCGCGGAAATCGATGAAGGAGGTCAGGAACCGGCGCAGCGTCAGCTGTTCCGGGCGGCCGCCGTTCAGCGCCAGCATGTTGCAGCCGAAATAGGTTTGCATCGGGGTGAAACGGAACAGCTGGTTCAGCACCACCTCGGGGGTTGCGTCGCGTTTGAGTTCCACAACAACCCGCACGCCGTTGCGGTCGGATTCATCCTGCACATGGGCGACGCCTTCGATTTTCTTTTCGCGGACCTGCTCGGCGATCTTCTCGATCATCGCGGCTTTGTTCACCTGATAGGGGATCTCATCCACGACAATGGCATAGCGATCCTTGCGGATCTCCTCGACACGGGTTTTCGAGCGGATCACCACACTGCCGCGGCCTTCGAGATAGGCCTTGCGGGCGCCGGAGCGGCCCAGCATCACGCCGCCGGTAGGAAAGTCGGGGCCGGGGACGTAATCGATCAGCTGTTCGCTGGTCAGGTCGGGGTCTTCGATCAGCGCCAATGTGGCATCAATCACTTCGCCCAGATTGTGCGGCGGGATATTGGTGGCCATGCCAACCGCAATACCGCCGGCACCATTGACCAGCATGTTCGGGAACCGGGCCGGGAGCACGGTCGGCTCGCGGTCCTTGCCGTCGTAGTTGTCCTGGAAATCGACCGTTTCCTTGTCGATGTCCGACAGCAGGAAGGCAGCAGGCTTGTCCATGCGCACTTCGGTGTAGCGCATGGCCGCCGGGTTGTCGCCGTCCATCGAGCCGAAGTTGCCCTGGCCGTCCAAAAGCGGCAGCGACATCGAGAAGTCCTGCGCCATCCGCACCAGCGCGTCATAGATCGCACTGTCGCCGTGCGGGTGATATTTACCCATCACGTCGCCGACCGGGCGGGCCGATTTGCGGTAGGACTTGTCATGGGTGTTGCCGGATTCGTGCATCGCATAGAGAATGCGGCGGTGAACCGGCTTCAGACCGTCCCGCAGGTCCGGGATGGCCCGGCTGACGATGACCGACATCGCATAGTCGAGATACGAGTTGCGCATCTCAGTTTCGATGGAGACGGTCGGCCCGTCATAGGCCGGGCGTTCCGGCAGATTTTCGTCCATGTTTTCAGGAGTTTCCGGCGTATCGCTCACGTTGGCTGCCCGCTCTTTCTTCTGGGTCTATATATTGTGTATGCACCCTATCAGAGACCGTATATGAGGCGCAAGCACGCAGCCTCCGAAAGCCGGATCGCAGCCGTTCACGCATTGATAACGCACTGTTTTTGAGGAAATTAACCAATTGCACCCTAGCATCAACAGAAGGGGGGACGAAAAGGAGGCTAGAGATGGAGACCAGCGAAACCGAGCTGATGCTCAAGGGATACGGGCTGACTACGGCGGAATTCACCTATCACATGCCGGATCATATCCATGTATTGAACACCTTCGTCTGGCAGCAGTACGACCTTGCGCCGGACCACCCGCGGCTGTTTGAATTCATCGAATTCTGGCAGCGCGAGATTGACGGGCCGCTGCATTCGGTGCGGTTCAATCACCGCAAGATGATCGGCCCCGGCGAGTGGCGCAATGTTGTCGGCGAGTTTCAGATCCACTGACCCGGATCAGTGTCTGGCATCGCCAACACGGCCGGTCGCGCCGTTGGCGGTGAAGACCTGCCTGACGACATCCGGCTTTTGTATTCCTCGGCCGTGGGCTGAAGGGTTTGAAAGGGTGAAAGCAGATTTTTTGCAACAGGAGGCGGAAGGACACCTGGTCTGCGCCTGAAGCTGTTTAGCAGTCCGATGCCCAAAAGGTGAAGCCGGGTGGTATTTCTTGGGAAATGGATTGTTGACGCGGATCCAGCGCCAGGAAAGTCGCGTTCCTAAGGCCGCCGAGCCTTCCCAAGTTGCTGCCAGAATACCTGCGAGCAAGAACCGCTTGTCCCATTGTTTTTCATGTGTCGCGGCATTGCGGCGGCAATGAAATTCCATCCGGCCGGGTCATGCTGGCTTTGCCCGGGAAGCTCAGTTTCGTCGGGCACCCTTTGCGGTTGCGGGAAGAGTGGTGCAGCCTTAAAGCTTATGCGTGTTGAGTTTGGTGGCGAGCCCACGGGGCTTCAAATCCGTCAGCGAGTGCTGGGCAGGCAACAACAGGCAAAGAGACAATCAAAAATGCGCACGACAATTGTTAGAAACAACTTTGACAACTTTTTGGGGGCCACAGGGACCATTCGTGAAAGCTGGTATGGTAAGGGCGGGGATGATACGTTCTCCATCTATCACTATAACAGCGAAATCGACTTTCCGTCCCTTCCTGATCTTTCAGACCGCTTTTTCGGCGGTTCAGGTGATGACCTGATTGAGACGCTCTATTTCGATCTCAATGTCGGAAGCGGGCTCAGCAAATACAGCCAACTTAGCTTCGATGGTGGGAAGGGCTACGATACGGTGTCGTCGCACGCTGCAGTTGAGATGGTCGCGGGCTTCAAGCTGGAACTGGATAAAATCGAGACAAATGTCATTTCAGTGGAGCATTGGAAATATGACATCGAGCTGTTTGGCGGCACCGAAGGGGGCAGGTTCACTCTGATTGCCGGGGCGCAAGATGACACGTTGAATATCAGTCAAATGGAACAAGTGGTTGCTGACGGTGTTCGTGTGAAAACGCAGGGCGGTAATGACAATGTCACCTACCACGCCGGAGAGGACCTTAGTAATCTGGAGGTGAACACTGGTAAGGGCAATGATTACTTTGAGTTCACCAGCGCACGGGATGTAACTGCCAACCTGTCGATTGTGACTGGCAAGGGCAAGGACACCGTGGTTATCAACGGGTCCAGCAATTCTTCTCCAGACGGGTTGACCGCTGACATCCGCACTGGCAGCGGGGGTGACAAGATTGTGCTGGAAGGGATGCACGCCGAACGGCTTCGTGCCGGGACGGGCAGCGACGATATCTACATTCTGACCGGCAGTTTTTCGAATGCAGCTGATACGGTGTCCACAGGTGGAGGCCGTGATAGGTTGTTTATTGAACTGGACGACTATTCGACGGTTGCGATTGTTGACGATTTCTCAGCCAGTAAGGACATCTTTGTCTTTGACGCAGCGGAAGCCGTGTCTGCTGTTCCGCGCGATACCGAAGTGACTTTCGATCAGGCAGAATGGCGGGCCTCTGACGAAAGTCTGCTGTTCATGAGCAACGAAGAGAACAGGCTGTACTTCGGCGACAACGTGCTTGTGGAGTTTTCCACTGACGTAGAACTGTCCTCTGCCAATTTCACGACGGATACCTGGGGCCTCTGACGAGGCCCAAAGTCCGTCAAGCTGAGCAGCTGGCCCCTCCAAGAACGCAGAATTTGGCGCAATGGGGGTGGTTCAGCTGCACCGGGCGCTCGGCCTCGGCCAGGGTCGCGCCCAGCTCAAACTCTGGGGCGTAGGGCAGGAGAGTGCAGGCCAGAACGGCAGGGCTGTCCGCGCCTTTGCGCTTTACCACCATACGGGAGGACGCGCACATCACGCTGTCGGGCGTCTTGTCCAGGATATCCCAGCAAGCCGTTGTGATCTCGGGCACTTCCACGGTTTCGTCCATCTCTGGGAACAGCACGGTCTGGCCCGGGTTCTGGGCGTCGATGGCAAAACCGTGTTTGCTGTACAATGCTGCATATCCGGCGCGGGCCTCGGTGTCGTTTTCCCCCCAGACAGTGCGGCCTGCAACGGCCATCTGCAAGCCGTTGTCGCGCAGCCATTGCATGCCTTCGATGGTCTTGGCAAAGCTGCCTGCGCCGCGCTCTTCGTCGTGCAGCGCTTCGCTGTGGTGGTCGACCGAAATGCGCAGCGTCAGCTTGGCGCCGAAGTCGTCACGCAGCGCCAGAAGGCCCGCCTTGACCGTTTTACGCATCATCGGGCGCATCGCGTTGGTGAGGATCAGAACCTCGAATCCGCGCTCAAGCGCGGCGCGGGCCATCGCGATCATCTGAGGATTCATGAAAGGTTCGCCGCCAGTAAATCCGATTTCCCGGATAGGCCAGTTGCGATCCGCGATCTGATCCAGATAGGTTTCAACCTCGGCAGTGGTCAGATAGACCAGAGCGTCATTCGTCGGAGAGCTGAGAATATAGCAGTTGCCGCATTCGATGTTGCAAAGAGTGCCGGTGTTGAACCAAAGCGTTTCAGGGCGGCTGAGCGGAACGGAGGCGCGGTCTTGACCATTCGCCGTCACAAAGGCGTCTTGGAACTTGCCTAAGTTCGCGGCAGATTTTTGCAGGTCTTTCATGCGGATGTCCTTCGGGGCAGTTCCTTTCGTGGCAGGCTACCTTATACTGGGCAGGAAATGAAAGCAGCCGGTCAGGCACATGACAGGGATGTGAGCGGCGGTGGGCCGCGCCTGCCCCGGCGGAGACAGGAAGAACAAAAATGGTTTCGCGTGTGATACCGGTCGACCCGTTTGACCTGGTGATATTTGGCGGCACTGGCGATCTGGCGCAGCGCAAGATTCTGCCAGCGCTGTTCCGCCGCCATTGCGCCGGGCAGCTTTCGGCACAAGAACGGATCATCGGTGCCGCACGGACCAGCCTGACCTGCGAGGAATACCGCATGGTTGTGGCCAAGGCTCTGCGTGCACATGCGGGACCAAAAGCCTGCGGCGGCGGTGCGCTGGAGGCGTTTCTGAAGCGTGTCAGCTATGTTGCCTTGGATGCCCTGGGGGAAGAAGGCTGGCAGGAGTTGAGCCACCAACTGCGCCCGGCAAAGGACGTTCCGGTTCGTGTGTTTTACTTCTCGGTTGGTCCCAGTCTGTTCGGGCCGCTGGCCGAGCGGCTGCAACGGCATGGGCTTGCGAATGCGGAGACACGGATCGTGGTGGAGAAGCCCTTTGGCCACGATCTGGCGACTGCACGGGAGCTGAACCGGACCCTGGCGGGCCATTTCGACGAAGGCCAGATCTACCGGATCGATCATTATCTGGGCAAGGAGACGGTGCAGAATCTGATGGCGGTGCGGTTCGGCAACATGCTGTTCGAACCATTGTGGAACAGTCAGTATGTGGACCACATTCAGATTACCGTGGCGGAAACCGTCGGGGTGGAGGGGCGCGAAGAATATTATGAACGCGCCGGCGCCATGCGCGATATGATGCAAAACCACTTGATGCAGCTTTTGTGCCTGATCGCGATGGAACCCCCCGCGAAATTCGACCCGGACGCGGTGCGGGACGAGAAGCTGAAGGTAATCCGTGCGCTGGACCCGGTGGAACCGCATCACATCGTGCGCGGCCAGTATCAGGCCAATCTGGACCCGGAGGCGCCGCATCCTTCCTACCGAGGGCTGGTCGGCAACCCGCGCAGCACCACAGAGAGCTATGTGGCGCTGAAGGCGCATATCAGCAATTGGCGGTGGGCCGGCACGCCGTTTTATCTGCGCACTGGCAAGAGACTGGTAAACCGGTCCTCTGTGATCAATGTGATGTTCAAGGACGCGCCGCATTCGATTTTCGGGGCCGAGGCCGGACGCCATGCCAACCATCTGAAGATCCGCCTGCAACCGAATGAGGGCATCACGCTAAGCGTGACGATCAAGGAGCCGGGGCAGGGCGGCATGCGGTTGATCGACGTGCCGCTGGATATGAGCTTTGCAGAAGCCTTGGGGCCAGAGGGCGGCGATCCGCCGGACGCATACGAACGGCTGATTATGGATGTTGTGCGCGGCAATCAGACGTTGTTTATGAGGGGCGATGAGGTCGAAGCGGCCTGGGCCTGGACCGATCCGATAATTGAGGGCTGGAAATCCCGCGGCGATGTGCCTAAACCTTACGTTAGCGGTACCGCTGGCCCAGAGGATGCCGATTTGCTGATGCGCCGCGACGGGCGTGAATGGAGGGGGATCAACCCATGACGTTCAACGAGTACGCTGATCAGGACATGCTGGCGATCGAGGTGGCAAATGAAATTGCTGGCGATCTGAAAACACATCTTCTGCATCATGATGCGGCGTCTTTTGCAGTTGCGGGCGGCACCACGCCGGGACTGATCTTTGACGATCTCTGTGCTGCGGATATCGAATGGAGCCGGGTTCATGTCATGGCCACGGATGAACGCTGGGTGGCTGCAGACACAGCCCGGTCCAATGCGGCAATGATCCATGGCAGGCTGTTGCAGAACCGCGCTGCCGAGGCGCAGTTCCTGCCGTTTCATGTGCCGCAGCGAGAGCCGGAAGATGTGCTGGCGGAGCTGGAAAGCCTGGTTGTGCCGGAGCTGCCGCTGTCCGTATTGCTGCTGGGAATGGGCGAAGACATGCATACGGCCTCGCTGTTTCCCGGTGCAGCAGGAATTGACAGAGCGCTGGCAGCGGATGCGCCGCCTTTGGTGGTGATGCGGCCGGACAGCCAGCCAGAAGCACGTATCAGCCTGACAGCGCGGGTGCTGGACGCCGCAATCGCCAAGCATCTGGTGATTTTCGGCGATGCCAAGCGCAGGGCGCTTGAGCAGGCCTTGGCTTTGCCTCCGGAAACTGCCCCTATTCAGGCTGTTTTGTCAGAGACCACAGTCCATTGGGCTCCGTGAACTCAGGAAAGGTAGAAATGTTTGCTGCATTGAAGACGCTGCATTCCGATGTTTGCAGTGACGGCATTATTGATTTGTTCGACAAGGATTCCGGGCGCGCCGCGGCGTTCAGTGTCAGAGCCGATGATCTCTTGTTCGATTACTCCAAGACTTTGATCACCCCGGCAGTAAGAGACGCCCTGATTGCCATGTGCGAAAGCCGCGGCGTCGCAGCCGCGCGCACCGCGATGTTTGATGGCGGCTGCATCAATGAAACCGAGCAGCGTGCGGTGTTGCATACGGCCCTGCGTGATCCGGACGGCCCGGAGCTGCTGGTCGATGGCGCGGATATCCGCGGCCCATTGCGCAAGACACTGGACCGGATGGCAGAATTGGCGCGTCGTATTCGCTCCGGCGCAATGCGGGGGCCGGGTGGCGCCTTTACGGATGTAGTGAACATCGGGATCGGCGGATCTGATCTGGGTCCGGTGATGGCCGCCCTGGCGCTTGCTCCCTATCATGACGGGCCGCGCTGCCATTTCGTGTCCAACGTGGATGGTGCGCATATTCACGATATCCTGCAACGGCTTGATCCTGCGACGACTTTGGTGATTGTCGCATCGAAGACGTTCACCACCATCGAAACGATGACAAATGCAGCGACAGCGCGGGACTGGGTGCAAGCAGGCGGCGGAGACCCGGCGCAGCAGTTTCTGGCGCTGTCGACCTCGGAAGAGGAGACAGCAGCCTTTGGCATTCCGCGCAGGCAGGTGTTTGGATTCGAAGACTGGGTCGGCGGCCGCTATTCGGTCTGGGGGCCGATCGGGCTGAGCCTGATGCTGGCTGTGGGACCGGAAGATTTCCGTGCGTTTCTTGCTGGCGGCAAGGCCATGGATGATCATTTCCGCGATGCCCCCTGGGCGCGAAACATGCCGGTGATGCTGGCGCTGACCGGCATCTGGCACAATCAGGTTTGCGGGTATCCGACCCGTGCTGTGCTGCCCTATGATCAGCGGTTGCGGCGGCTGCCCGCATATCTTCAGCAATTGGAGATGGAATCAAACGGGAAATCCGTGGCGATGGACGGATCGGCGCTGCCCTATGCCTCTGGCCCGGTGGTCTGGGGGGAGCCCGGCACCAACGGCCAGCATGCGTTTTATCAGCTGCTGCATCAGGGCACCTCTGTCATTCCGGCGGAGTTTCTGGTGGCGGCCAAGGGCCATGAGCCGGAACTGGCGCATCACCACAAGCTGTTGGTGGCAAATTGCCTGGCCCAGTCCGAGGCGCTGATGCGTGGCCGCAGCCTGGAGGAAGCCCGCGCGCTGATGCAGGCCAGGGGGTTCGCAGGAGCCGAGCTGGAACGCCAGGCGCGGCACCGTGTGTTTCCGGGCAACCGGCCCTCGACCACGCTGGTCTATCCAAAGCTGACACCCCATGTTCTGGGCCAGATCATCGCCCTGTATGAGCACCGGGTGTTTGTTGAAGGGGTGATCCTGGGCATCAATTCCTTTGATCAATGGGGGGTTGAATTGGGCAAGGAGCTGGCCAACACATTGGCACCGCTGCTGGCTGGTGATTCAAACGCAGAAGGTAAGGATGGCTCTACCCGCGCGCTGCTGGACTTTGTCCGCGGAGCAGCAGGGTGTTGACGCGGACGTAAGGCACAGCAAGGCGGGGACTGTTCCGCCGCCTCGCTGTCCGGGTTAGGGCAGCGTGATACTGCTGGTGATGGTATTGACGAAGTTTCCGCTTGCAGGATCCGTCAGAGAGGAGAAAGTGCCGCCGCCTTTGGCCGCCGCCCAGTGGCCTGTGCCGCCGTTCAGTTTCCAGCTTCCGGTCAGGGCGCCAGAGGCGTCCATGCCTTCGGCATGCCAATGTAGAATTACCTTGTTGCCGGCCGTGTCAGTGAAGGCGCAAATGCCGCCGCCGGTCACCCCGGACGGGGCTGCCTCGACCGCACCGAAACAGGGGCCGGCGGCACCGTTCATCGGGTGTTCAGCGTCTTCCATCTCAACATTGTCATAGGAACTGCTGGTCTGAATCACCATGTGCCCGTCAGTGATTTCTGTGGGCGTATTGGCTGTGACGCCTGTTCCGGTGCCGCCTTGTTCCCAGGTTGTGCCTGCAAAAGCGGTTCCGGTGCAAAAGTGCACAGCACTGCGGCGGTGAAGTGGTGACGTGTCATACTGGTATCCTCCCAAACTGGCCGTCCGAACCAAGCGGACGTGCGCAGCCAGTCTAGCACAAACAGCCGGTATGCGCTTGAGACTGGCAGTCAAACATTGTGCCGGAATTGGGGGCAGCAAGTGTTTGAAAATATGGGGAGGCTGGAGCGGGTAGCGGGAATCGAACCCGCGCCTTAAGCTTGGGAAGCTCGCATGATACCATTTCACCATACCCGCTTGTGCGGGCAGGAGTATGCCGCGGCGCCAGCAAGGTCAAGGGCGCCGCAGCAGAAATTTCAGGGCAGGAGGATCAGCCGCGGCGACGGCGGCGACGGCCACCGGCGGCGTTTTCGCCATCCCCGCCACCTGTGTTGAAATTCACCTGCGGAAGGGTGACCACTGTTTCCAGGATCGGGAAGGGCTCAGCCGAATTCGGGATTGCCGAGGCATTCACGAAATGCTCCTGAAAGCGGGGTTCAACTGCGGTTTCGATCTTCTCGATCCGGCGCACGGTCTCTTCAATCTCGCCGCGGGCTTCGGTATTCAGAAGCGCGATCCGCGCGCCGGTGCCTGCGGCATTGCCGGCAGAGGTGACCTTGTCCAGAACGCAGTCGGGGATCATGCCCAGAACCATCGCGTGTTTGGCAGAGATATGCGCGCCAAAGGCGCCCGCCAGCACCACCCGGTCCACGGTGTCGACGCCAAACTTGTCCATCAAGAGGCGGGCGCCAGAGTAAAGCGCCGCTTTGGCCATCTGGATGGCGCGGATGTCGGGGTTGGTGACAGTGATAGTCGGGCCGCCCTCGGCGGAGCCATCCCACAGCATAAAGGCGTTGGTGCGCCCGTCCTGGATGCAGCGGGCGGAGCCGGTCTGCTCAGCCGAGCCGATGAGGCCGGAAGCGTCCAGCACACCAGCAAGGCGCATTTCGGCAATCGCTTCGATGATGCCAGAGCCGCAGATGCCGGTGATGCCGGTGGTGGCGACCGCCTCGGCAAAGCCGTCTTCATCCGACCAGATTTCCGAACCGATCACGCGGAAGCGGGGTTCCTTGGTCTCGGGGTTGATCTCGACACGTTCGATGGCGCCGGGGGCGGCGCGCTGGCCGCTGGAAATCTGCGCGCCCTCAAACGCCGGTCCGGTGGGGGAGGAGCAGGCGAGGACCTTCTCCTTGTTGCCCAGCAGGATCTCGGCGTTGGTGCCGACATCCACGACCAGAACCAAATCTTCGGATTTATCCGGAGCTTCGGACAATGCCACCGCTGCTGCATCAGCGCCGACGTGGCCTGCGATGCAGGGCAGCAGGTAAACGCGGGCTGCGGGGTGAATGTTCAGATCAAGCTCAGCAGCGCGAAGTGCCAGAGAATTGGAGGTCGCCAGCGCAAAAGGCGCCTGGCCCAGTTCGAACGGATCGATGCCAAGGAACAGGTGGTGCATCACCGGGTTGCAGACAAAAACCGCATCCACGATCAGCGCCTTGTCGATTTCCGCTTCGGAGGCGATTTGAGTGAACAGGGCATTCATGCCTTCGCGCACGGCCTTGGTCATCTCCTGATCGCCGCCCTTGTTCATCATCGAATAGGACACCCGGCTCATCAGGTCTTCGCCAAAGCGGATCTGCGGGTTCATGATACCGGAAGAGGCCACGACCTCACCGGTTTTCAAATCGCAAAGATGCGCGGCGATGGTGGTGGAGCCAAGGTCAACCGCCAGGCCATAAAGTGTTCCCTCATAGAAGCCGGGCCAGATGTGCATGATTTTTGGAGGATGGTTTTCATCGCCCAGATGCACGGCAACAGTGACTTTCCAGCTGCCTTTGCGCAGCGCGGGCTGCAGCACATTCAGGATATGAAGGTCGGTTTCGACGTCTTTCAGGTTCCACTGGCTGTCCAGTGCCTCGATCAGCCGTTCCAAGTCGCCGGTCGGCTTGTGCATGTCGGGTTCTTCGACCTCGACATAGTACAGACGGGTGGACGGGTTCATGGTGATGTCACGGGCTTCGGCGCGTTTGCGGACCACCTGGCGGTGGACCTGGCTTTCCGGCGGCACGTCCACAACGATGTCACCTTGGATGGTTGCCTGGCAGCCAAGGCGGCGGCCGTCGATCAGGCCGCGCTTGTCCTTGTAGCGCTGCTCGACCTTGTTCCACTCGCTCAGGGCGCCTTGCTCAACTGTGACGCCATGTTTCGGGAACTCGCCGTAAGAAGGCGTGATCTGACATTTGGAGCAAATGCCGCGTCCGCCGCAGACCGAGTCGAGGTCGACCCCAAGCTGCCGGGCTGCCGTAAGGATCGGCGTGCCCGCGGGGAAATGCCCGCGTTTGCCGGAGGGGGTAAACACAACGAGGGGTTCGTCAGTCATGCCTGTGGCCTTTTCATTCCGCAATTTAGGCGGAGCATATGGTCTTTTGCGGCAAGCGAAAGGCAATGGGCGGCATTTTCCTGTCTGCTGGCGCCATTTGCTGAAATTAGATGACTGTGGAATGCTGTTTTCGGGCAGGCTTTCCGGTCAGAGGTGCGAAAGGGGCGCAACTTCCTCCAGCCACGCCAGAATCTCTGCGCGGTTTCCATCCAGCTGTGGGGCGGGGCGGCGGACATCCGGGTCGGGCAAACCGCTCATCTTGATCGGGTTCCCTGCGGATAGGGTCTCTGGCTGGCCATCTTTGTTCAGAATATCGACCACCATGTTGCGGGCCAGAAGCTGCGGATCGCGCAGCACTTGGTCAACTGTCTGGATCGGTCCGGTTGGAACACCGGCTTTGCCCAGCAGGTCGATCCAGTGGATCTTGGGGTGATCCAGCGTAACGGCCTCGATCAGGCGTTTAAGAAGGCGGGCGTTTTCACAGCGCGCCGGATTGGTGGCAAAGCGTGGGTCCGCTGCGATCGGCAGCTGCAGGGCATCGCAGAGCCGGGCAAACAGCGCATTGTTTCCGGCGGCTATGACGAACAACCCGTCCGATGCGTGAAAGGTTTCAAAGGGGGTGATCGACGGATGCCGTGCGCCGGACGGCAAGGGCGGTTTTCCGGTAACCGATGTCATGGCAATGGCGTGTTCCAGCAGGGCCAGCTGACTGTCGAGCATAGCCACGTCGACGAAGCGGCCGAGACCTGTTTTCTGCACGTCGAGAAGCGCCGAAAGAATGCCATGCCCAAGAAACATTCCCGCAACGATATCGCCGATCGATGCGCCTACGCGCACTGGTTCACGGTTCTTTTCCCCAGTGATCGACATGACGCCTCCGCGTGCCTGGACCACCATGTCATAGGCTGGCTGTTGCGCGTCGGGGCCGGTGTGGCCAAAGCCCGAGACCGCGCCGTAGATGAGGCGCGGATAACGGGCATGCAGGTCGTCCCAGCCGTAGCCCAACCGCTGCATCACGCCGGGCCGGTAGTTTTCCAACAGGACGTCGGCCTGATCCAGCAGGCGCTCGAAGAGGCGCCGGTCCTCAGGCGATTTCAGATCCAGCGCAATGCTTTTCTTGCCGTGGTTGATCGTGGCGAAATAGGCGCTGCTGCCGTGTTTGAAAGGCGGGAAGGCTCGGGTGTCGTCGCCGGTTCCTGGCCGTTCCACCTTAATCACCCGGGCGCCGAGGTCTGACAGGATCATCGAACAGTAAGGTCCTGCCAGAACATGGGTCAGGTCCAATATGGTGATGTCTTTCAGCGGGGCGGACATGGCAAATTCCTGAAACACTTCTGCAGCTTTGCAAATAGCCGGGTCAGCACAGCGCGCATTGACCCAGATCAGCCGCACGCCAAAGAATTGCTGCGGTGCAGGAATTCTTTCCTGTGGGCTCTTTCCACCTGCAAGGTTCTGTGCCATAGGGTCACCGCCAAACGGGGTTATGCATGAGGATGACCAATGCAGATTCGTGAGGCTCTCACCTTTGATGATGTTCTACTGGTGCCAGGCGCGTCGAGCGTTCTGCCCAACACGGCGGATACACGCACCCGGGTGACCCGGACAGTGTCGCTGAACATCCCTCTGCTCAGCTCGGCCATGGACACGGTGACCGAGGCGCGCATGGCGATTGCAATGGCGCAGGCCGGTGGCATGGGGGTGATCCACAAAAACCTGAATGTCGAAGAGCAGGCGCGCGAAGTGCGCCGGGTCAAGCGGTTTGTTTCCGGGATTGTCTATAACCCGATCACGCTGACCGCAGACCAGACTTTGGCAGATGCCAAGGCGTTGCAGGAACGCTACCGCGTTACCGGTTTCCCGGTTGTGGACGGATCGGGCCGGGTGGTTGGCATCGTCACCAACCGCGACATGCGCTTTGCTTCCGATGACAGCACGCCCGTTTCGGTGATGATGACGTCTGACAATCTGGCCATGCTGCAGGAGCCGGCCGATCTGGAAGAGGCCAAGTCGCTGATGAAGGCCCGCCGTATCGAAAAACTGCTGGTGTCTGATGGCGAGGGCAAGCTGACCGGTTTGCTGACGCTGAAAGACACCGAACAGGCGGTTCTGAACCCCACGGCCTGCAAGGATGAGCTGGGCCGTCTGCGCGTGGCCGCGGCCAGCTCTGTTGGTGACAGCGGCTTTGCCCGTTCCGAGGCGCTGATCGACGCCGGTGTGGACATCGTTGTCGTGGATACGGCACACGGTCACTCTGCCGGTGTGATCGACGCGGTGAAGCGCGTGAAGGCATTGTCCAGCACGGTTCAGGTGATCGCCGGCAATGTGGCAACAGGTGAAGCCACCAAGGCGCTGATCGACGCTGGTGCAGACGCCGTGAAAGTCGGCATCGGCCCGGGATCGATTTGCACCACTCGTATGGTCGCGGGTGTTGGCGTTCCGCAGCTGACTGCCATCATGGACTGTGCGGCAGCAGCGGGCAGCACGCCGGTTATTGCCGATGGCGGCATCAAATTCTCTGGCGATTTTGCCAAGGCGATTGCCGCAGGCGCCTCCTGCGCCATGGTCGGGTCGATGATTGCCGGCACAGATGAGTCTCCGGGCGAGGTGATCCTGTATCAGGGCCGTTCGTTCAAATCCTACCGCGGCATGGGGTCTATGGGCGCCATGGCGCGCGGCTCGGCTGACCGGTATTTCCAGAAGGACGCGGCCAGCGACAAGCTGGTTCCCGAAGGCATCGAGGGCCAGGTTCCCTACAAAGGCGGTGCAAGCGCTGTGATCCACCAATTGGTGGGCGGTCTGCGCGCAGCGATGGGTTACACTGGCTGTGCCACGGTCGATGAGATGCGCAAGAACTGCAATTTTGTTCGCATCACCGGCGCCGGGCTGAAGGAAAGCCACGTGCATGACGTGCAGATCACCCGCGAAGCACCAAACTACCGGGCGGGCTGAGGTTATGATGGCTGTCTGTGAAACCGGGGCAGGGGCATGACCCCCGCCGCCCGCCTGCAGGCGGCCATCGAAATCCTTGATCAGGTGCTGGCTGGGGAACCTGCCGAAAAGGCGCTGACCTCTTGGGGGCGCCGCAGCCGCTTTGCCGGGTCCAAGGACCGCGCGGCGGTGCGCGACCACGTATTCGAGGCAGTGCGCTGCCTTAGATCCCATGCAGCCCTTGGTGGATCTCGCAGTGGCCGGGGGCTGATCCTTGGTGCCCTGCGCGAGGCTGGGCTGGACCCGGACGAATTTTTTACCGGACAGGGCTATGCACCGGCACCGCTGACAGAAGCCGAGCAGGCGCTTCCGGCTGTACCTTTTGGGGCAGAAGCGGTGGATATTCCGGACTGGCTCTGGCCGCAGTTCAGCGCCAGTCTGGGGGAAAACAGCGAAGCCGCCGCGAAGGCGCTGCGCAGCCGAGCGCCTGTGCACTTGCGGGTGAATACAGCGCGGGGAACTATTGAAAATGCACAGAAAGCTTTGGCAGCTGAAGGCATAGAAACGAAGCTTCATTCGGCGGCGCCGACTGCTTTGGAAGTCACCGAAGGGGCGCGGAAGCTGCGCAATGCGAAACCCTATCTGGATGGGCTGGTCGAGCTTCAGGATGCGGCAAGCCAGGCTGTAACAGAGCGGTTGCCGCTGAATGATGGCATGCGGGTTCTGGACTATTGCGCCGGCGGCGGCGGCAAGACGCTTGCCATGGCGGCGCGGGCCAAAATCAGCAGTTTCGCACATGACGCGGACCCGCGGCGGATGAAGGACCTGCCAGAGCGCGCAACACGTGCCAGGGCAGAGGTGGTTCTCCTGCCAACCGAAGATCTGGCGCGAAAAGGGCCGTTTGATCTGGTTCTGTGCGATGTGCCCTGTTCTGGGTCGGGTTCCTGGCGGCGGGCGCCAGAAGGTAAATGGCGCCTGAACGCAGAAGGACTGGCCAACTTGCAGGAGATTCAGGGGGAAATCCTGGGTGAAGCTGCAACACTGACCGCAGATGATGGGGTGCTGGCCTATGCAACCTGTTCCATGCTGGATGTCGAAAACTGTGAGCAGGTCCAGCGGTTTACGGATGAAAACCCGGATTGGAAGGTGTTGGACCAAATGCGCTGGCAAGTGCAGGACGGCACCGATGGATTCTTTGTTGCCTTATTGACGCGCGTGAAAGCGGATTGTTAGGGTTCAGGCGGAAAGCCTATGTGTTTCTTAACGTGGTTTTAACCAAAACCGCTGCGTTATGGCGGCATTGTCTACTGACCATGGAGCGGTAATGTCCGGTCGCCAAGAAACCTCCGTCCCTGAATTGCGCGTTGACACCCCTGAGCACGCCAGGATGGCAGCGACACTTTTGCTGGCAGTAATGCTGATCGCGGGACCGTGGTTGCTGCCGCTGCCAGAGTGGATCGGCCGCGGATTTGTCATGGTGGGGCTGACGCTGGCAGCGGTTGCGGTCATGATGGCGGTGCAAACCCGGATGCGCCTGAATGCGCGTTCCATGGCAGCTGAGCTGCTGACCGGTTTCATCGAAAAGGATGCCACCCCCAGTTTTGTTGCCGACAGCGACGGGATGATCCATGCCTGCAACGGGGCTGCGGTCAAGCGTTTCCAGGATGCCAGCCGTGACACGCTGGCGGGAACTTTGCGCTCCGTATTGGCGAACCCGTCGGCGGTGCTTTACCGGTTGCAAAGCAAGGCCCGGGTGGATGGCGCCGCGCGCGAGGACATTGTCACCCGGCGCGGTCATGTCCGGTTGGCGGTTCACCAGATGAACGGCGGCAGTTTTCTGTGGCGCGTGGAGGACATCCAAGACCGTGGCGGCAATGGCCGCAGCGCGGATTCTATTCCAGTTCCAATGATCACAGTTGGTCGCACCGGTGCTGTTTTGTTCATGAATGAGGCCGCTCGCGCACTGATCGGGGAACGGGTGAAGTCCACAGACCGGCTGTTCCCGGCTCTACCGGTTCTGCCGGGGCAGGTGAACACGCTCAGCACAAAGAAAGGCCCCGTTCAGGTCTTGGTCAGTGAACAGAACCGGACCCAGGGCCGCAGTGAGCTGTTTCTGATGGAAGTGGATGAGAGCAGCTTTGATTCCGCTCAGGCCGGGCTTGAGGCGCTGCCGGTGCCGTTTCTCAAAGTGGCACCGACCGGTGAGATCCTGAGCAGCAACCGAATGGCCTTGCGTCTGCTGGGGGTTGATAACTGTGCCAATCTGAAGCTTGGGCAGCTGATGGAAGGCCTTGGCCGCCCGATGTCCGATTGGCTGCATGACACTGCCGATGGGCTGGCGCCGAACAAATCAGAATTTTTGCGGCTGTCGCGCTCTGACAAGGAAGTGTTTGTCCAGGTCACGCTCACCCGCGTGGTGGAGGACGGGACGCCTCTGTTGATTGCTGTTTTGAATGATGCCACGGAACTGAAAACACTGGAGGCGCAATTTGTTCAAAGCCAGAAGATGCAGGCAATCGGCCAGCTGGCAGGGGGTGTTGCACATGACTTTAACAACCTTTTGACGGCGATTTCAGGCCACTGCGATCTGTTGCTGTTGCGCCATGATCAGGGAGATCAGGATTATGGCGATCTGATCCAGATCCATGAAAACGCCAACCGGGCCGCCTCACTGGTGAGCCAACTGCTGGCGTTCTCGCGCAAGCAGACACTGCAGCCGGAAACACTGGATGTGCGGGATACGCTGTCCGATCTAACCCATCTTCTGAACCGTCTGGTCGGTGAGAAAGTGACGCTGACGCTCAGCCATGACCCGGTGATGAAGGCGATCCGTGCCGACAAGCGGCAGCTGGAACAGGTGCTGATGAACCTGGTGGTGAATGCCCGCGATGCGATGCCTCAGGGCGGGCAAATCCGGGTCGAAACAGAGGTCGTCTCGCTGAACAAGCCGTTGGAACGGAACCGGGCCACTGTGCCTGCCGGGGATTGGGTGACGGTGAAAGTGTCCGACGAGGGTATCGGCATTTCACCCGACAAACTGCAAAAAGTTTTTGAACCGTTTTACACCACCAAGCGTACGGGGGAGGGGACCGGTCTGGGCCTGTCCACTGCCTACGGTATCATCAAGCAGACTGGCGGGTATATTTTCGTCGACTCCGTAAAAGGCCATGGCACCCAGTTCACTTTGTTCTTCCCGGTTTACAAGCAGCAGGCCGAACAGCTGACTTCCGAAAAGCCGGAAGCAACCGCCGACAAGGCCGCGGCGGCGCAGCATGGCGAAGGTGTGGTGCTGCTGGTCGAAGATGAGGCGCCTGTACGGGCTTTTGCGTCCCGCGCGCTCAGGATGCGCGGATACACGGTGCTGGAGGCCGAGTCGGCTGAGGATGCGCTGCGCACGCTTGAGGATCCGGGGCTGATCGTGGATGTGTTTGTGACAGATGTGGTGATGCCGGGCATGGACGGTCCCAGCTGGGTGCGCGAGGCGTTGAAGGAGCGACCAGACACTCGCGTGGTGTTCGTTTCGGGTTACGCCGAGGGGGCCTTTGGCGAGTCGGAGCCGGATGTGCCGAATTCAGTGTTTCTGCCCAAGCCCTTTTCGCTCAACCAGCTCACGGAGACGGTGCACGCCCAGCTTCATTGAACGAAAAAGCCGCCGGTTACGGCAGCGTTTTCATCTGGCTGGTATGGTTTCATACAGTTCAAATTCGGCCGGCCGCTTGCGATGCAGAATTGCCTTGGTGTCGGCACCCAGTGTCAGCTCTGCCGTCGGGCTGACATTTCTGCGGTCCAAGTGTATTTCCTGATTCAGGCGCTGTTCGAGAAACTTTTTCAAAGCCTCTTGGTCCTCGTAGCGGTACAGGTGGTTGACTTTACAGCCGTTAGGCTGGGTTTCCAGAAACTTCGCCTGACTGCCGACATTGGCAAAGGCTGGCGGCTTTCCCTTGCAATATGCATGCAGGAAGTCATCAAAACTGACTCCCTTGGTCGAATTGGGATTGCCGTCCAGGGCCGGGCGCTGACGGTACCGATACCAGCTTCCCAGCCAGCTGACGGGTTCGCGCATGACTGCGGCCACTTCCAGCTCAGCGCCGCACACTTTCTCGAACATCGGTCGGATCCAGCGGTTGTACCGGTAGAGCGGCGCATGTTTCAGTTCCGGAGGATCCGAGATCACCAGATCAGCGCGGTTTCGCAGCGCCGCCTGAAAGGCGGTGGTGCCGGTCTTGGGTACGGAGAGTAGTGCCAGCCGTTCTTTGAAAAATATCATCATTTCGTTAACTGCCCGGTAAATAATCTTGTTGCCGATTAACCATAAACCAATCTTTAACATCTCGATCTTGAAGTGGGTACACCAGAAATCCGTTGCAATGTTCTCTTTTTGATCTCATAAGGAACAAGAGGTGAACAAAGCAGTGATTGCCGCGCGCCCCGGTGTGTGACACATAGAAAAGGACAAGGGACTATGGCGGATCTTTTGACCATGAAAAATAAAGTAAGCGGTGACAAGCAAAAGGCGCTGGATAGCGCGCTTGCACAGATTGAGCGGCAGTTCGGCAAAGGCTCGATCATGAAGCTTGGCGATGGGACGGCCCTGCAGGAGATCGAGGCAAGCTCGACCGGTTCCTTGGGTCTGGACATTGCCTTGGGGATTGGTGGTCTGCCGATGGGGCGGATCGTCGAAATTTACGGCCCCGAAAGCTCGGGCAAGACCACGCTGACGCTGCATTGTATTGCGGAACAGCAGAAAAAAGGCGGTGTCTGCGCCTTTGTCGATGCGGAACACGCGCTGGACCCGCAGTATGCGGCCAAGCTGGGCGTTGATCTGGATGAGCTGCTCATTTCGCAGCCGGACACTGGCGAACAGGCACTGGAAATCACAGATACGCTGGTGCGGTCGGGCGCGGTCAATATGGTCGTCGTCGACTCGGTGGCGGCGCTGACGCCGAAGTCCGAGCTTGAGGGCGACATGGGTGACAGCAACGTTGGCGTGCAGGCCCGCCTGATGAGCCAGGCAATGCGCAAGCTGACCGGTTCGATCAGCCGCTCCAAATGCATGGTGATCTTTATCAACCAGATCCGCATGAAAATCGGCGTGATGTTCGGCTCCCCGGAAACCACCACCGGCGGCAACGCGTTGAAGTTCTATTCTTCGGTTCGTCTGGACATCCGCCGCATCGGCGCGATCAAGGACCGGGACGAGGTTGTTGGCAACTCGACCCGCGTGAAAGTGGTGAAGAATAAGGTGGCGCCGCCCTTCAAACAGGTGGAATTCGACATCATGTACGGCGAAGGCATTTCCAAGATGGGCGAATTGCTGGATCTCGGCGTTGCAGCCGGTGTCGTCAACAAGTCCGGAGCCTGGTTCTCCTATGGGGATGAGCGGATCGGGCAGGGGCGTGAAAACGCCAAGACATTCCTGCGCGACAATGCGGCGATTGCCTATGACATAGAGGACAAGATCCGCGCTGCGCACGGGCTGGAGTTCGACCGCCCGGATGCAGGTGATGCGGACGATATCCTGGAGGCTTGAGCGCCGGGAAATCTGATAATATCGTTGAAAATGGAGGGCGCGGCGCAGGCTGCGTCCTTTTTACTGCGGCCATGCCGTTTCCCGCTGTGGACAGCACCCCGGCTGACCGGTAAACCTGCCCGGAACGCTTAGAAAAAGCCCGTAAGAGATCCCGCACATGCCGTCGCTCAACGATATCCGCTCTACCTTCCTGAATTACTTTGACAAACAGGGTCACCAAGTTGTGGACTCCAGCCCGCTGGTGCCCCGCAACGATCCAACCCTGATGTTCACCAACTCAGGGATGGTTCAGTTCAAGAACTGTTTCACCGGCGTAGAGACCCGCGACTACAAACGCGCGACCTCCTCGCAGAAATGCGTCCGCGCCGGCGGCAAGCACAACGACCTCGACAATGTGGGCTATACCGCACGCCACCACACGTTCTTCGAGATGCTGGGGAACTTCTCCTTTGGCGATTACTTCAAGCATGAGGCGATCCCCTTTGCCTGGGAGCTGATCACCAAGGAATTTGATATTCCGAAGGACCGGCTGTACACCACCGTCTATCACACCGACGACGAAGCCTTTGAATTCTGGAAGAAGATGGGGGTGCCGGAAGACCGGATCATCCGTATCGCCACCTCTGACAATTTCTGGCAGATGGGCGACACTGGCCCCTGCGGCCCCTGCACCGAAATCTTCTATGACCATGGCGACCACATCTGGGGCGGCCCTCCGGGTTCGCCCGAGGAAGATGGCGACCGCTTTATCGAAATCTGGAACCTCGTTTTCATGCAGAATGAGAAGTTCGCGGATGGTTCGATGGTCGATCTGGAAATGCAGTCGATCGACACCGGCATGGGGCTGGAGCGAATTGCGGCGTTGCTGCAGGGCACCCATGACAACTATGAAACCGATCTTTTCAAATCGCTGATCGAAGCCTCAGCAGATGTCACGAATACCGATCCGTTCGGCGAGCAGAACGTGCATCACCGGGTGATCGCCGACCATCTGCGGTCCTGCTGTTTCCTGGTTGCGGAAGGCGTGCTGCCGTCGAATGAGGGCCGCGGCTATGTGCTGCGCCGCATCATGCGCCGTGCGATGCGCCATGCCTCGCTGCTGGGCGCCAAGGATCCGGTCATGCACAAGCTTGTGCCGTCGCTGGTCCAGAAAATGGGTGCTGCCTATCCGGAGCTTGGCCAGGGCCAGGCGCTGATCGAAGAGACCTTTGAGCAGGAGGAAACCCGTTTCCTCAAGACTTTGGACCGGGGTCTGAAGCTGCTGGATGACGCCTCTGCCGATCTGAGCAAGGGAGACGTGCTGCCGGGTGAGACCGCATTCAAACTTTATGACACTTATGGGTTCCCGCTCGATCTGACGCAGGATGCCCTGCGCACCAAGGAAATCGACGTCGACACCGATGGTTTCGACGCGGCGATGAAAGAGCAAAAGGAAAAGTCCCGCGCAGGTGGGATTGGCCTGGGTGAAGCCGCGGATGTGAAAGTCTACTTTGACATTCTGGATGCAGCCGGTCCGACAGAATTCCTGGGGTATGAAACAGAAAAAGCAGAGGGCCAGATCGCGGCCATCGTCAAGGATGGCGCGCAGGTGCAATCCGCTGCCAAGGGGGAGATCGTTCAGATCATCCTGAACCAGACACCGTTCTATGGCGAAAGCGGCGGTCAGGTGGGTGACAGCGGTGTGCTGACCGTGGAAGGCGGTGCTGCGCGTGTGACGGACACCAAGAAAGTGGAAGGACTGTTCCTGCACATCGCCGAAGTGACTGAGGGCGAGCTTGCCGTTGGCCTGGGTGCGGCGATGGAAGTGGACCATGACCGCCGCAGCCAGATCCGGGCCAACCATTCGGCAACCCACTTGCTGCACGAAGCGCTGCGCAATGCGCTGGGTGAGCATGTGGCCCAGAAGGGTTCGTTGAACGCAGACGACCGTCTGCGCTTTGACTTCAGCCACAACAAGGCGATGAGCTCTGACGAGCTGACGAAGGTTGGCAAAGAAGTTAATGATTTCATTCGCCAAAACACAGCAGTATCCACGCGGATCATGACTCCGGATGACGCCCGTGATTTGGGTGCGCAGGCGCTGTTTGGCGAAAAATATGGTGATGAGGTCCGTGTGGTTTCCATGGGTCGGGCAACCACCGGCAAGGGCCACGACGGCGAAACCTATTCGATTGAACTGTGCGGCGGTACCCACGTCAAGCAGACCGGTGACATTGGCACCTTTGTCATCCTGGGTGACAGCGCCTCATCGGCTGGTGTGCGCCGGATCGAAGCTTTGACCGGAGCGGCTGCTTTCGAATATCTGGAACGTGAAGCGGGCCGTATGGCTGAGATCGCAGCGGTGCTGAAAGCGCAGCCTTCCGAAGTCATGGACCGCCTGAAAGCGATGATGGATGAGCGCAAGTCGCTGCAGAATGAGATTTCAAATCTCAAGCAGCAGGTTGCCATGGGTGGCTCCGGCGGCGGCGCTGAAGCAAAAGAGGTGAATGGCCGGAAATTCCTGGCTCAGGCGCTTCAGGGCGTTTCGGGCAAGGATTTGCGTGGTCTCATTGATGCGCACAAACAGAACATCGGTTCTGGCGTGGTTCTTCTGATTGCCGAGGATGACGGAAAGGTGGCCGTGGCTGCAGGCGTCACCGATGATCTTACCGGCGTGATTTCTGCTGTCGACATTCTGAAGGCTGCAGTGCCTGCGGTGGGCGGCAAGGGCGGCGGTGGCCGTCCTGATATGGCTCAGGGAGGCGGCAAGGATTTTGCCGGCGCACAAGAGGCAATCGACGCAGCTGAAGCCTTGTTGGCCGGATAAGCAGGGCCTGATGGCTCACATCATAGTTTTGCAGACGCCCGCGGTTTTGAATAACTGCGGGCGTTTTTATGTGGTTGGACCATGTGGTCAAAAAAATGGATCGACGCGGGAGAGCATTTCCCTATGCTGAGGCAAAACCCAAGGCAGATGACCGGAGGATCCCCAATGCCCGCACTTTGGATTGCACATGTCACCGTCACAGATGAGGAGGCCTATGGCAAATATGCCAAGCTGGCAGGTCCGGCTGTCGCCAAGGCTGGCGGCGAGTTCATCGCCCGTGGCGGCCGTTATGTGCAGTTGGAAGGCAAAGAACGTCCACGCAATGTGGTGGCCAGGTTCCCTAGCCTGGAAGCTGCCGTCGCCTGCTATCACAGCCCCGAATATCAAGAGGCATTGGATCATGCGCGAGGGGCATCAGAGCGTGAACTGATGGTTGTTGAAACTGAGGAATAGGAAATCAGGTGGCTCCAGATAATCACCTATAGGTTGAGGGTGCCGACTTTCTGCGGCAACGTAAATGCTGGTGATTTCCGTCGGAACTTTTTTGGTTTTCTGCCGAAAAATCAAATTTTTTCGCCTTGTTGAATTAAGGGGCTGATCAGATTTCACTTCTAAGTTGCTCAATGCAGTCACAAGGCTGCTTGCAACTAGGAGTTTAGACATGATCACCCCTATCAGCGGTATCGGCGCTCAGTTGATGCCAACGCCTCTCCAAACAATCACTGCCGGGCAAGCCACGGGTCCTGCAGGCGCAAGTCCTGGCCAGACGACCGGGGCAAGCGGAGGCGCAGAGCGTGGCCTCGACGGAGGTCCCGGAGGCCGTGTCGGTGACAGCGGCGGTGGGCAAGGTGCAGGCGGAGCAGCAGGATCCGTGAACACTTCGGCGGCAGATATACTTGCCGCGCTGCTGGAAGAATTGGAAGAAGCGGCATTGGCCGAAGAAGAGTACCAGGAACAGCTCAAAGCTGGGCTTGAGGAAGCAGGTGTTGATCCAACCCAGTCGATAGTTGATCTCAAGCTTTAAGCCTCTTCCCGCTATCCACCACTTAAAAAAGAAAAGGACCTCCGCAGAGGTCCTTTTGTCAGATTTGAATTTGATCGGCGGTGGCTAATTCAACCGTTTTCGCGGGCCATCCGCTTGCGCTCATGCGGATCCAGATAGCGTTTGCGCAGGCGCACGTTGTTCGGTGTCACTTCCACCAGTTCGTCGTCGTTGATATAGGCAATCGATTCTTCCAGCGACAGTGTCACCGGGGTCGTCAGACGCACCGCGTCGTCGGTGCCCGACGCGCGCACGTTGGTCAGCTTCTTGCCTTTCAGCGGGTTCACTTCCAGGTCGTTCTCGCGAGAATGCTCACCGATGATCATACCGGTGTAGACGTCAGCCTGAGCACCGATCATCATTTTGCCGCGATCTTCGAGGTTCCACAGGGCAAACGCAACCGACGTGCCGTTCTCCATCGAGATCAGCACACCTGCGCGGCGGCCCGGGATTGCGCCTTTGTGCGGCGCCCAGCCATGGAACACGCGGTTCAGAACGCCGGTGCCGCGGGTATCGGTGAGGAATTCACCGTGATAACCGATCAGCCCGCGCGAGGGCACATGTGCAATGATGCGGGTCTTGCCGGCACCTGCCTGCTTCATCTCGACCAGGTCACCCTTGCGTGCGCCGGTCAGCTTTTCAATCACCGCGCCAGAGTATTCGTCATCCACGTCGATGGTGGCTTCTTCGATCGGTTCCATGCGGACACCGTCGACTTCTTTCATGATCACCTGCGGGCGGGAGATCGACAGCTCGAACCCTTCGCGGCGCATGTTTTCGATCAGAACGCCCATCTGCAATTCGCCACGCCCGGACACCTCAAAGGCCTCTCCGCCGGGGGTATCTGCAATTTTGATCGCGACGTTGGATTCTGCTTCTTTCATCAGACGGTCGCGGATCACACGGGACTGGACTTTTTTGCCATCGCGGCCAGCAAGCGGGCTGTCGTTGATGCCAAAGGTCACGGTGATGGTCGGCGGGTCGATCGGCTGCGCATCCAGCGGCTCATCTACGGCCAGGGCGCAGATGGTGTCGGCCACGGTTGCCTTGGACATGCCGGCGATGGAGACAATGTCGCCTGCCTGTGCTTCTTCGATGTCCTGCTGGGCCAGGCCGCGGAATGCCTGGATGCGGGTTACCCGGAACTGTTCGATCTTTTGGCCGATGCGCGTCAGCGCCTGAACCGTTGCGCCGACCTTCAGGGTGCCGGTCTCAACGCGGCCGGTCAGCAGACGGCCCACAAAGGGGTCGCTGCCCAGAGTGGTGGCCAGCATGCGGAAATCGTCGTCCTGCTTCTTGACCTGCTTGGGCTCGGGAACGTGGTTCACAATCAGGTTGAACAGCGCCTGAAGATCCTTGCGGGGGCCGTCCAGCTCATTGTCGGCCCAGCCATTACGGCCAGAGGCATACATATGCGGGAAATCCAGCTGATCTTCGTTGGCGTCCAGCGAAGCAAAGAGGTCAAAGCATTCGTCCAGCGCGCGGTCCGGCTCGGCGTCGGGCTTGTCGACCTTGTTCAGCACCACGATCGGACGCAGGCCCAGGGCCAGCGCCTTGGAGGTCACGAATTTGGTCTGCGGCATCGGGCCTTCGGCCGCGTCCACCAGCAGAACGACACCGTCAACCATCGACAGGATCCGTTCCACTTCGCCGCCAAAGTCGGCGTGGCCGGGGGTGTCGACGATGTTGATCCGGGTGCCGTTCCACTCGACCGAAGTCGGCTTGGCAAAAATGGTGATGCCGCGCTCGCGTTCCAGATCGTTGCTGTCCATGGCGCGTTCCGCCACAGCCTGGTTTTCGCGGAAGGCGCCGGATTGTTTCAGCAGCTCGTCGACCAGGGTAGTTTTGCCGTGGTCAACGTGAGCAATGATCGCAATGTTGCGCAAGTCCATGACGTTCGCCTTTGTAAGGAAGTTGCGCCGCGCATAGCCCGAACCCCGCGCAAAGGCCAGAGGAAAACCGCCCCGATGCCCTGCAAATGCGGATCAGTGGCCTGAGCTTTTAGAAAACAGGTGGATTATGATGATCCCGGACATGATCAATGCCATGCCAATGACGGCAGGGAGGTCCAGTTTTTGCCCGAACACAAAGAAGGCAATCACCGCAATCATCAGGATGCCAAGACCTGACCAGATCGCATAGACGATGCCGACCGGCATGAATTTCAGCGTCAGTCCCATCATATAGAAGGAGAAGGCGTAGGCGACCAGCACGATCAGGGACGGTCCCAGCTTGCTGAATTGCTGGCTGGCTTGCAAGGCTGTGGTGCCGATGGTCTCTGCAGCCACCGCAAGGATCAGATAGAAGTAGTGAACGGGCATCTGTGCCTCCCTCATCCGTGCTGCGCTTGACCGTGGGGCCGTTCTTTCCGCCTATCTGATCTTGGTGCTGCGAGAAAGTCCCGCAGCGTCATGGGCTGGTCTGTTTCTGCAGACTGCATCATATGAACACGTGCCTGTGCGCAGATGCGATGGACTATGTTTTTCCATTTTTTAGGAATCTGTTCCATATTTTTGTTGCTGCCGAGGATTTCTTTTGCAGCTTGGTGCGCAAAGGGAGCCGCTATTATGTGCCGATGGGCCGCCTATACTGGAACCGATATCTTTTTGGAGGATATCATTTCCAAGCCGGAGCATTCGTTGATTGTGCAAAGCCAGCAGGCGGCGGAAGCCAAGACAGTCACAAATGGCGACGGATTTGGCGTTGCCTGGTATGGGCACCGGGATCAGCCGGGACTGTACCGGGATGTCTATCCGGCCTGGTCGGACTGTAATCTGCGTGCGGTGGCCAATCAGGTTCAATCCGGTTTGTTCCTGGCCCATGTTCGTGCTTCGACGGGCTCTGCCATCAGCCGCAATAACTGTCATCCTTTTACCGCGGGGCGGTGGAGCTTTATGCATAATGGGCAAGTCGGCGGGTTTGAGAATTTTCGCCGCCACGCCGATATGTGCATTCCGGATGAACTGTATGAGTTCCGCCGCGGCGCCACCGACAGCGAGGTTCTGTTTCTGCTCGCCTTGTCTGAAGGTTTGGATGCAGATCCCAAAGCCGCCTTGGAACGAGCCGTGGCGCGGATGGAGGCCTTGTCCCATGTCCGTGGAACGACACCGCATATGCGGCTGTCTGTGGCGATGTCGGATGGCGAACGGCTGTTTGCCGCACGCTACTCTTCTGACAGGATCGCACCGACTGTCTATTTTCGCTGGAGCGAATGCATGACTGGCTGGGCGGTGGTGTCAGAGCCGCTGGAACAGCGCGGCCACGCCTGGAATGAGCTGAAGCCGGGCGAATTTTTGACTTTGACCAAGGATCGGGCGGAAACCCAATCCTTCTGCCCTGAGCTGCCGTAGAGAATTCCGGGCGTCAAAGGCGCCCGGTTTCCCGGAACCAGGGTTCAATTCGTGCCCGCACATAGGTCCAGACATCGGGCGCGCCGCGGTTCACTTTGTCGCCGACCCGGGTGTCGAGCTGCGGCAGGCTGACGTTGTAATCCACCCAGCTGCCGCCGCCGTTCAGAAGGTTCAGCAGAACTGGCTGCACCCGGTCAATCGACTTGGAAAAGACAGCATCCGGGCTTTCGGCGGCTTCAAACTCCTCCCAGATGGCAAGCATCGGCTTGCCTTGCTCTTGCGGGAGCAGCCCGAACAGCCGAATGGCAGCAGCTGTTTCAGCCTCGGCCTTTGCCTGCAAAACTTCTGGGCCGGTCACCCCGTGAATCGGAGTGTCGCCGGCATCCACCTCCACCAGGTCGTGCAGCAGAAGCATCTGGAGAACCCGGTCAACATCAATTTCTGCGACGCTGTGTTCGGCCAGAACCCAAGCATAGAGCATGATGTGCCAGCTGTGTTCGGCGGAGTTTTCATGGCGCGAGCCATCGCCGAGCTTGGACGCCCGGATGACCAGCTTCAGCTGGTCCGCTTCATTCAGGAAGCCCAGCCGTGCCGTCAGCGGGCCGCAGTCAAAGCCGCTGTCTTTGCCCAAAAGCGAAAGGGCGTGGTGAAAGGCTTGTGGAAAATCCTGTTCCAGCGTGGCTGCCCGTCCGCCGTTCAGATTCTGCCGAACCACCTCCACGTGCCAGTCCAGCGGTTTCGCGCCATAGAGCGTTTGAAAAATCGGCTGGCAGTGATCTACCTGCTTTGCAAACCGGGCATCCGGGCTTTCGGCCTTTTCAAATTCCTGCCACAGGGCGAGGAACTCAGCTTCCTGATCTGCAGGCAGCAGAGCAAACAGGCGCTTGGCTGCAGTCTGTTCGGATATCGCGACGGCTTCCCAGTCAACGTCATCCGTAATCGGATGATCCCCTGTATCGATCTCAACCAGATCGTGTAGCAGCAGCATCCGGATTGCACGGAAGACGTTCACCTCTGGCCCGGCAAAGGGCGCCAGCACCAGAGCGTACAGTGCTAAGTGCCAGCTGTGCTCGGCCGAGTTTTCGCAGCGGCTGCAGTCAAGTACCAAATTTTGCCGTTCAACGCCGCGAAGCTTGTCGGCCTCCAGCAAGAAAGCGAACTGAGCATCCAGCCGGGCGCTCATATCTCACCCTTTTCTTCAGCTTGGGCCTGCAGTGCGGCAACTTTGTTGTTCAGGAAATCGCGCGCCTTGCGTTCAGCAAGACGCACGCGCATTTCTGTCAGAAATGCCTCTTCCAGAGATTGGGAGGCGGCCCCCAAAACCTGGCCCACCTCCACATAAAGACGCTCCTCTCCGGATGCGTCCTGAACCTTTAGCGTATCGATTGCCAGTTTCTGGGCCAGCGTTTCGACGGTGCCGCTCATCAGCGGGTGTTCTCTGTCAGTCGGCGTTTCACATAGTCAGAGACATCGCCGATCATCGTGTCCATATGCGGATCCTGGAAGAAATGGTCCGCACCCTCAATCTCATTGTGAGTGATGGTGATGCCCTTTTGCTCATGCAGTTTGCCGACCAAGCTGGCGGTATCTGCCGGCGGCGCGACACGGTCCGCAGTACCGTTGATGATCAGCCCAGAAGACGGGCAGGGCGCCAGGAAGGAGAAGTCATACATATTGGCAGGCGGCGCAACCGAGATGAAGCCGGTGATTTCCGGGCGGCGCATCAAAAGCTGCATGCCGATCCAGGCACCAAAGGAGAAACCCGCAACCCAGCAATGCTTGGAGTTGGAGTTCATCGACTGCAGATAATCCAGCGCCGAGGCGGCATCGGACAGCTCGCCCACGCCCTGATCGTATTCGCCCTGGCTGCGGCCGACACCGCGGAAATTGAACCGCAGTACCGTAAAGCCCATGTTGTAGAACGCATAGTGGAGGTTATAGACCACCTTGTTGTTCATGGTGCCTCCGAACTGCGGATGCGGATGCAACACAATTGCGATGGGGGCGTCTTTTTCTTTTTGCGGGTGATAGCGGCCTTCGAGGCGGCCTTCGGGTCCAGGAAAGATGACCTCGGGCATGGGCGGTTAAAATCCTACTCTCGTTGCGGGTCTGCTGTCAGAAAACTTGACGGGTTCCGTCAGGCATCTTAGAACAGTTCTAATCAAGGGCGCTGGCCAAGCCACACACCGTCAGGGTGAGATACGCACAGTCTGTGGCAAGGTCAATGTTTTCGCACTCGCGCCCTGGTTTCGAGGGGTAAATTATGAAGCTTTCCACCAAAGGGCGCTATGCGATGGTTGCGCTGGCGGACATTGCACTGCAACCAAAGGACGCTTTGGTGCCGCTGGGAGATATTTCCAAGCGCCAGGATATCTCGCTGCCGTATTTGGAGCAGCTGTTTGTGAAGCTGCGCCGCGCCGGGCTGGTCGAGTCGGTGCGTGGGCCCGGCGGCGGATATCGCCTGGCGATGACGCCATCTGAGGTGCGGGTGGTGGATGTGCTGTCCGCCGTGGATGAAACGGTTGACGCCATGCACAAGGGGGCAGGGGCGTCGGGTGCCCTATCCGGCAGCCGCGCGCAATCCTTGACCAACCGCCTGTGGGAGGGGCTGAGCGCGCATGTTTATGTGTTCCTGCACCAGACCCGCCTGTCGGATGTGATCAAGAATGATCTGGCACCTTGTCCGGCTGTGCCGAATTTGTTTGCGGTGGTGGACGACTGAAAGTGTCCCCGGATTTCTCCCAATATCCCGCTATTTGCGGGTTGGATGGAATTGATCTGTCCCTGCAAGGCCAGGAAGCCTTCGACGCCTTTGGTGCGCTGGCGCCCAGGCTTGGGTCTGTGGAGTCTGTGAACCGGCATCTTGTCAAGGGAAGCGATCAGGCCGAGCAGAGCGCAAGGATAGAACGGCTGGCCTTTGCCGGCATGACGGCTGGTGAAGTTTACATTTTTCTGTACCGGGCGACTGCCACGGCCCGGGAAGCTTGGGAGCGGTCGCGTCATTTCTGGGGCCGGATATACAACGTCCTGACCGGTCCGGCGAAGGCTCACATCGACGTGCCTGGTCATCTACTCATTCGGATGTTTGAGGACACTGCCGGACAGGCGCCGCATTTCCTGCAGCCTGGCTACAATTACCAGCTTCGTCTGGACTATGCCGAGGCCTTTGCAGACGTGTACAAAACGCATTATGACGCGGAAGTTGCCCGTGAAAAGATGACTCTATGAAACGTGTTTACCTCGATCACAATGCCACCGCTCTCCTGCGGCCTGAGGCGAAGGCCGCAATGAGTGCGGCAATGGAGGTTTGCGGCAACCCGTCTTCGGTGCATGCCGAAGGCCGGGCCGCCAAAGCCGTGGTTGAGAAGGCGCGGGCCCAGATCGCTGCGGCCTTTGGGGCAGATGGGGCGGATATCGTCTTTACGTCGGGCTCCACCGAAGGGGCCGCACTGGCGCTTGCCGGACGCGGGTTGCATGCAGCCCCAGTGGAGCATGATGCCGTGCGCGCTTGGATCGCCGAAGATCTGGATGTGACAGCAGAAGGGGCGGTTTGCATCCGTGATCCCGGGCAATCCACGTTGCAGCTGGCCAATTCTGAGACCGGCATTTTACAGGCTTTGCCTGATGGGCTGGCGGTCACAGATGCGACCCAGGCTTTTGGCAAGCTGCCGGTTGCATTCAACTGGCTGGGCGCTCAAATGGCGCTGATTTCTGCGCATAAATTTGGCGGCCCCAAGGGGATCGGCGCCGTGATGATGAAGCGCGGCACTGATCTGCCAGCCCAGATCAAGGGCGGTGGGCAGGAAATGGGCCGCCGGTCTGGTACCGAAAATGTGATTGGAATCGCGGGTTTCGGCGCTGCAGCTGAAGTTGCTGCAAAAGATCTGGCAAATGGTGTCTGGGACAGGGTTGCAGAACTTAGAAATATTCTAGAAAAGGCGCTTGTGTCTGGCGCAACCCATACTATTTTTGTCGGGAAGGATCAAAAGCGGCTGCCGAACACCCTGTGTTTTGCGACACCGGGCTGGAAGGGGGAAACCCAGGTCATGCAGATGGACCTCGGCGGTTTTGCGATCAGTGCAGGCAGCGCCTGTTCCAGCGGCAAGGTGCGCGCCAGCGCGGTGTTGACCGCAATGGGATATGACGAGGCCACAGCCCAAGGCGCGGTGCGCGTGTCGCTGGGGCCTCAGACAACGGAAGAAGACGTGCTGCGCTTTGCTGAGGCGTGGCTGCAAAAAGAAAAGAAACATCGCGCCCGTGCGGCGTGAGTGAGGAGAAGACAATGGCCGCTTTGGACCAGACCCAAGTCAAGGAAGGTGTTGACCAGGAGACCGTGGATGCGGTGCGCGAGGTCGGCGGTGCTTATAAATACGGCTGGGAAACCGATATCGAGATGGAATACGCGCCCAAAGGCGTGAACACCGATATCGTCAAACTGATTTCGGACAAGAACGAAGAGCCTGAATGGATGACCGAATGGCGCCTGCAGGCCTTTGAACGCTGGGAAAAGATGGACGAGCCCGACTGGGCGATGGTCAGCTATCCGGAAATCGACTTTCAGGATCAGTATTACTATGCCCGCCCGAAATCGATGGAAGTGAAGCCCAAGTCGCTGGATGAGGTCGACCCCAAGCTTCTGGCTACTTACGAAAAGCTGGGCATCCCGTTGAAAGAACAGATGATTCTTGCGGGGATCGAAGGCGCGGGCGTAACTCCGGAAGAGGGCCGCAAGGTTGCTGTAGATGCGGTGTTCGACTCCGTATCCGTTGGCACCACCTTCCAGAAGGAACTGAAAGAGGCGGGCGTGATCTTCTGCTCGATCTCCGAGGCAATCCGCGAGCATCCCGAACTGGTGAAGAAATACCTGGGCACTGTGGTTCCAGTGTCTGACAATTTCTATGCGACGCTGAATTCGGCCGTGTTCTCGGATGGCTCATTTGTCTACGTGCCGCCGGGCGTGCGCTGCCCGATGGAGCTGTCCACCTATTTCCGCATCAATGCGGAAAACACCGGCCAGTTCGAACGTACTTTGATCATCGCCGATAAAGGCAGCTATGTCAGCTACTTGGAAGGCTGTACTGCACCGCAGCGCGACACCGCGCAGCTGCATGCCGCCGTGGTCGAGATCATCATCGAAGAAGACGCCGAGGTGAAATACTCCACCGTCCAGAACTGGTATCCGGGCGATGAGAACGGCAAGGGTGGCATTTACAACTTTGTGACCAAGCGCGCCGATTGCCGCGGTGACCGGTCCAAGGTGATGTGGACCCAGGTGGAAACCGGCTCTGCCGTGACCTGGAAATACCCCTCCTGCATCCTGCGCGGCGAGGAAAGCCAGGGAGAGTTTTATTCGATCGCCATCGCCAACAACATGCAGCAGGCCGACACCGGCACCAAGATGGTGCACTTGGGCAAAAACACCAAGTCGCGCATCGTCTCCAAAGGTATCAGCGCGGGCAAGGCGCAGAACACCTACCGTGGTCTGGTGTCGATGCACCCCAAGGCCAAGAATTCGCGCAACTACACCCAGTGCGACAGCTTGCTGATCGGTGACAAATGCGGCGCGCACACGGTTCCCTATATCGAGGTCAAGAACAACTCCTCCCGCGTGGAGCATGAGGCGACCACGTCCAAGGTCGATGATGACCAGCTGTTCTACTGCCGCCAGCGCGGCATGGACGAGGAAGAGGCGGTGGCCCTGGTAGTGAACGGTTTCTGCAAGGACGTGCTGCAGGCGCTGCCGATGGAGTTCGCCATGGAAGCCCAGCAACTGGTCGCGATCTCGCTGGAAGGGTCTGTGGGCTGATGGACCGCGCCGGACAGCAGAAACCAGCACGAGCAAGGAGGCAGCGCAAGGGCAGGATTCCCGCACTTTGCCATTCTCCTTTTAGGGGATTAATTCACTCCCATCGTGTGGCTTTGATTGTGCGTGAGGCAGCGCTTGGACCAGAATTTTCAGGAACGGCTTTGCCGGATCTCGTCGGAGCACCAGCGCCAGCAAGGTCTGAAACCGGCACGTCCCGGGCGACTGGCGCGAACGGTGGAGAATTCTGGGTATCCAATCCGACTGCTTCTGGCCGTTGCCTCCGGACTGCTGTCTGTTCTTCTGGCAAGATATATCCGGTTCCACCTTGTGGGCGTTCCCGAAGGACAGGCGCTTTTCGGTCTCGGAACCGATCTGGTGCTGGCCTTGGCGAGTTGCTGGGCCGTAACGCAGTTTTTCAAGTTCGACGCAGCCGAGTTCAAGGCAGCGCAGGCCATCGGCGTCACGGTGATGGCATTTTGCATGCACAACCTTGCGCATTGGGTGCCCGTGCCAATGGAGACGCTGTTTTCAAAGGATTGGGTGGTGCAGCAACAGAAGCTTGCGCCTCCGAACTCGCTGTACGTGTTTGGCTTCACTTTCCAAATTGGAGAGCCGGAGCCAAGTGCGGCGGCCAAACCGCCGGTCGTTTATCGAAACTGATATCTCGCTTTACTGCATTCGAGGCGGGACTAAGGAAATCGGAAAGAGGCTGCGGCGCCACTGCAGCTGTGCGCCAAGTCCATGCGACTGACGTTGCAGTCCTCTATGCCAGAGAGGCTGAACGATGATCGTCACAACCACACCAAATGTCGAAGGCTACCAGATTGCCGAATACAAGGGCATCGTGGTGGGTGAGGCGATCATGGGCGCCAATGTGGTGCGCGATGTCTTTGCCTCGATCACTGACATCGTCGGCGGTCGCTCTGGCGCCTATGAAAGCAAGCTGCAGGACGCGCGCGAAACCGCGCTGGCAGAGCTGGAAGACCGCGCCCGGGACAAGGGCGCAAATGCCGTCGTTGGTGTTGATCTGGATTACGAAGTGGTCGGGCAGTCCATGCTGATGGTCTCGGCCAGCGGCACCGCTGTGGTGCTGGGATAGAAATGAAACGGCCCCGCAGGGGCCATGGGAATATCGCGGGCCGCAGGCCTGCACGACATATGAGACGAGGAAAAAATGCTCGAAATCAAGAACCTGAAAGTTAAACTTGAAGATGAAGAAAAGCAGATCCTGAAAGGTCTGGACCTGAAGGTCGAGGCTGGCAAGGTGCACGCCATCATGGGGCCGAACGGCTCGGGCAAGTCGACCCTGTCTTATGTGCTGTCAGGCCGTGACGGGTATGAGGTCACCGAAGGCTCGGCCTCTCTGAATGGCGAAGATATTCTGGAGCTGGAGCCGGAAGAGCGCGCCGCGGCGGGCATGTTCCTGGCATTCCAGTACCCGGTGGAAATCCCCGGCGTTGGCAACATGACCTTCCTGCGCACGGCTGTGAACGCACAGCGCAAGGCTCGCGGCGAAGAGGAACTGTCAGCCTCTGACTTCCTGAAAGAAGTGCGCGCCAAGGCAAAAACGCTGAAGATCGACGCCGATATGCTGAAGCGCCCGGTCAACGTGGGCTTCTCTGGCGGTGAGAAAAAGCGCAACGAGATCCTGCAGATGGCGATGCTGGAGCCGAAGCTGTGCATTCTGGACGAGACCGACTCTGGTCTTGACGTGGATGCGATGAAACTGGTGGCCGAAGGTGTGAATGCCCTGCGCGATGAAAATCGTGGCTTCTTGGTGATCACCCATTACCAGCGCCTGCTGGATCACATCAAACCGGACGTGGTGCATATTCTGGCGGGCGGCCGCATTGTCAAAACTGGCGGCCCTGAGCTGGCGCTGGAAGTGGAAAACAACGGCTACGCCGGCATCCTGGCCGAGGTGGACGCGTAATGGCACTGGCTGAAGCAAAGCAAACCGCAACCGAGGCGCGGCTGGCCGGTATGGCGTTGCCTGACGGTGGTTGCCTCAAGGCGGCGCGCCAGGCGGCGTTGTCGCGGGTCCAGACCATGGGGCTGCCCAGCCGCCGGGATGAGTACTGGAAGTACACCCGTCCTGACACGCTGACCGCAGCAGAGCCGCCCAAGGCCGCTGTGTTTGAAACCGGTGAATCCCCGATGTTCGACGGGTTTGACCGGCTGAAAGTGGTCTTTGTGGATGGTGTCTTTGACGCCGAAGCTTCCGATGATCTGTCGCTGAACGGGATTTCCATCGAGCGTATCGCGGATATCTGCGAGAAAGACATCCATTGGGCCAAAGACTTGTACGGTGTTCTTGAAGCGCGCGGGCAGACGCCTGTTCAGCGCCCGCTGGCAGCGTTGAATACCGCCTTTGCCACCGATGGTGTGGTGATCCATGTGACCGGAACGCCATCCAAGCCGGTGAACTTGATCTACCGTCACGCGAAAGACGCATCGGATGCGATCCTGCACCATGTGGTGAAGGTCGACAGCGGCGCCTCTGCAACGATCCTGGAAAACGGTCCGGCAGCGGCGCGCTTCAACAAATGCATGGAGATCGACGTGGCTGACGGCGGTGCGCTGCATCTGGTGCGCGCGCAGGGCCGCGACCATGAGCGCCGCGCGGCAACGCATCTGTTCGCCCGTCTCGGCACCGAGTCCGTCTTCAAGTCCTTCACGTTGACAGTGAACGGCGTGCTGACCCGCGACGAGGCCGTGATCGAACTGACCGGCGACGACGCGGTTGCGCATATCGCGGGCGCATGCGTTGGTGACGGCGATTTCCACCATGACGACACCGTGTTCGTCACCCATGACGCTGTGAACTGCGAAAGCCGTCAGGTTTTCAAAAAGGTTCTGCGCAATGGGGCAACCGGTGTCTTTCAGGGCAAGATCCTGGTGAAGGAAGGCGCGCAAAAGACTGACGGATATCAGATTTCCCAGTCGCTGCTGCTGGACGATGACAGCCAGTTCCTGGCCAAGCCAGAGCTGGAAATCTATGCCGATGACGTCGCCTGTTCGCATGGTTCCACATCGGGTGCGATCGATGAGGAAGGCCTGTTCTATCTGCGCTCGCGCGGGGTGCCCAAGGCAGAGGCGATCGATCTGATGACGCTGGCCTTTCTGGCTGAGGCCGTTGAGGAAGTCGAAGACGACGATGTTGCAGCGGCCATCATCGACCGTCTCGAAGGCTGGCTGGCCCGGCGCCACTGATGTCTGTCACCACGGATATCCCGGCGACCTATATGGGGCCGCGCAAGGTGTTTGCGCGGCTTCTGAACATGGGCGCCCGTGAGGATCGGTTGCTGATTTTCCTGATCAGCGGCTGTGTTCTGACGTTTATTGCCCAGATGCCCAAATTGGCGCGCGAGGCGTATTTGACGGGGCAAGAGCTGAATATACTGCTGGGCGGCTCCTTGCTGGCATTGGTTTTCATTGCGCCGCTGCTGCTTTATGTGCTTGCGCTGCTGGCGCATTGGGTTGCCCGTGCTGCAGGCGGCAAGGCGGATGCTTACTGTGCGCGTCTGGCGCTGTTCTGGGCATTTCTGGCTTCCAGCCCGCTGATGCTGCTGAACGGTCTGGTGGCCGGATTCATCGGGCCGGGTTCGGCGCTGAACCTTGTGGGCGTGCTTTGGTGCGCGGTGTTCGTCTGGTTCTGGGTGTCTGGCATGATCCAAGGATACTGGGCCAGATCATGAACGCGCTTGCTGCCTTTGCCCTGCTGACGATCAAGTCGCCGCGGGATGCTGCGCAACATATTCTGGCGCAGCAGTGGCCGCGGGAAGCGTTGTGGACGGGTTTCCTGCTGTCTGTGGTTCTGAACACATGTGTTTACACTGCACAGAAAATCCTGTTCCCACTGCCGCCAGAGGTTCTTTTGCCGCGGTTTGCGCCAGGAGCCTATTTTGCCATCGTTCTGGTTCTGCAGCTTTGCTTCATTGCCATGCTGTCCACATCCGGGCGCTGGCTGGGCGGGCAGGGAAGCTTGCCGTCTATGCTGGCGTTGGTCACTTGGTTGCAATTGCTGCAAGCTGCCTTGAATGGTGCCATTGTGCTGGCGTTTTTGGTGATGCCCACCCTTGCTGCGCTCTTGAATATTGCGGCCAATATCATTGTGTTCTTCATCCTCTTGCATTTCGTCAATGCAGCGCACAGGTTCAGCTCTGTATGGCGGTCGTTGGGTGTGGTTCTGATGGCGAGCCTGATCCTGGTTTTTGCCCTTCTTTTCATTGTGGGTCTGATTGGCCCAGCCAATCTGGGACTTCCTGACAATGTATGACCTGGAAAAAATCCGCGCTGACTTTCCGATCCTCTCGCGTGAGGTGAATGGCAAGCCGCTGACCTATCTGGACAACGGTGCGTCGGCGCAAAAGCCGCAGGTTGTGATCGACGCTGTAACCAAGGCCTATGCTGAGGAATACTCTAACGTTCACCGTGGTTTGCACTTTCTTTCTAACCTTGCAACTGAGAAGTACGAAGCAGTTCGCGGGATCGTTGCACAATTTCTGAATGCAGGTGACGAGAACACAATCGTTCTGAACTCCGGCACCACCGAAGGCATCAATCTGGTTGCCTACGGCTGGGCCATGCCCCGGTTTGAAGCGGGCGATGAAATTGTTCTGTCGGTGATGGAGCATCACGCCAATATCGTGCCCTGGCACTTCCTGCGCGAACGCCAGGGGGTGGTGCTGAAATGGGTCGATGTGGCTGATGACGGCAGCCTTGATCCGCAGAAAGTGATCGACGCGATCACCCCCAAGACCAAGCTGGTTTCGGTCACCCAGTGTTCCAACGTTCTGGGCACTGTTGTCGACGTCAAGGCGATCACCCAGGGCGCCCACGCCAAGGGTGTGCCGGTAATGGTGGACGGGTCACAAGGCGCCGTGCATATGCCAGTCGATGTGCAGGACATCGGCTGCGATTTCTATGCGATCACCGGTCACAAACTGTATGGTCCCTCCGGATCCGGTGCGATTTACATCAAGCCGGAACGCATGGCTGAGATGCGCCCCTTCATTGGCGGTGGCGACATGATCAAGGAGGTCTCCAAGGCGGAGGTCATTTACAACGATCCGCCGATGAAGTTCGAGGCCGGTACACCAGGCATCGTGCAGACCATCGGTTTGGGTGTGGCGCTGGAGTATATGATGGCGCTTGGCATGGACAACATTGCCAAGCACGAGGAGGCTTTGCGCGACTATGCTCTGGCGCGGCTGACAGGTCTAAACTGGATTAACGTGCAGGGTCAGGCGCCTGGAAAGGCTGCGATTTTCAGCTTTACCATGGATGGTGCAGCACATGCTCATGACATCTCCACCATCCTCGACAAAAAGGGTGTGGCGGTGCGTGCAGGCCACCACTGTGCGGGGCCGTTGATGGATCATCTTGGCGTCTCTGCCACCTGCCGCGCATCCTTTGGCCTTTACAATACCAAGGATGAGGTCGACACGCTGATCGACGCGCTGGAACTGGCGCATGAATTGTTTGCCTGAACTTGGCTGATGATTAACCAAAAAACGGCGCCGAGTAGGGCGCCGTTTTGATTTCCAATCTCTTTTGCGCGTCGCACCAGAAGGTCACAACCTTCCTGGGCTTCAGATCATCCAGGGCAACGCAGCCAGGATAACAAAAGACTTGTTTACCTGCGGATATCTTTGACACTTTACTCAGTCGCGCGGGTCAGCGGCACGTCCTGCCAGGGCAGCGCGCGCTTGAAGCTGGGCTCAAGGATATACGCGTATGCATTCATGCCGTGGCGGCCATATGCTTGTCCACCATCCGCTGCACCATCGGCGCAAAGTGCCAATAGTTCGGCGTCTCCATGTCCGCGCGCTTGCCGGCTTCATCCAGATAGCGCACCGCGATGATTTGCCTGAGGTTCGGGTTCTTTTCCATCTCTGCGACCTCTTCGGCAGTCATCGGACCGCCCTGCAGGTTCAGAGAGTGGATGGAAGCCTCTGATAAACGGTCAAAATATTCCGGTTTGGTGGCGCAGAGATAGCGTTTGGCCGCCACGTGATACCGCACGCAGTCGGTGATGACCGACGGGAAGAACTGCTCCAGAACCTCGGCGCCGGCTTCCTCGTGAAAGCGATCCTGAGTGTCGTCCATGCTGAATGTGCCGAACTCGCTGGTGAAATGGCCGATATCGTGGAGAAGCGCCCCAACGATGATCTCTTCCGGCTGGTTGTTCTGTTCGGCAATGGTGGCGCCCTGCAGCATGTGCTCGGTCATGGTGACCGGTTCGCCCAGGTATTCTTCGTCACCGCGCCGGTCAAAGATGTCACCGATGAAGGCGACAATATTGTCTTGGGTCAGCTTGCTGAAGTCCGGCTTGCTCATGATTCAGGCCTCCAACTGGGCGTTCAGAACGTTCAGGGTCGACAGCAGCCCATCCTTGTCGGCGTAGCACCCCTGCAGCCAGCGCGAGCCGGAACCCGAATACCCCAGGCGTGCATGCATCACGCGGGTGTTGTCGACAATGAAGCTTTCGCCGGGCTCCAGCTTGAAGGACACGCCCATGTCAGGATCGTCGATGAACTCTCCCAGGCGGCGGTAGGCGGCGTAATAGGCCTCCATCTTCTCGAACGGGATATCGACAAAGGGAGCCGAGGAGCGATTGTTGAAGCGCATGCCGACCAGCTCGCCGTCGGGGGACAGTTCGATCATCGGGCGGCGGGCGCGCAGGTGCACACCATCGGAGCCCTTGTATTCGAACCGGGCCGGGTAGCCTGCGAGCAGGGCAAAGCCTTCGGGGTTCTCTGCTTTCAGCCGTTCAGCTGCGCGGAAGCCATCAACGACGATGCTCTCGCCGCCTTCGGCAGAGTTCTCCAGGCAGTACAGGATCTGCAGGCTGGGAACCGGATCCCGGTAGGGGTTGTCGGTATGCGCCTGCAGGCCCAGACCGGTATAGGCGAGGTTGGTCGGATTCACTTCGGTGCGGACCTCGAAGTATCTGCCATAGTTCGTTTCCCGGACAAAGCCGAACATTTCAGCGTTTTCGATCAATGCGCCTTCGGCAACTGGGCCGTTCACCAGCTTGGCAAAGCCGAGGCGGGCAATGGCATCCAGCCAGTCTCGTTTGACTTTGGGGTCGGATTGAACCTTGTTCCAATCGAATGTCGGCGCTGGCTGGCTGCTGTTCCAGGTTTCAATGCCCGGTGCCAATCGGCCAAACTCTGATGTTCGATCAACGTCATAGGCGTGTGACTTCAACCAGTCACCGGGGTATGTGACGGTCTTGCCTTCGGGGGCGAACGTCACGGTCAGCGCGCCGTTTTCTGTCAAGGCTGTGCTGATTTTAGTGTCCGCCGGAATATCGCCGATGGTGATCAGCCGCTGGCCATTGCCGGGTGAGCGGGTCGCAGAGTCCAGCGCGTTGTCACGCAGCCAGATCGCGTGGAAACGGCATTCTTGGCCGTCATCAAATGTCAGGGTCAGATATCTGCCGGATGCATCGGCGGTTACGGAACGGGGCATGAGGGTCTCTCCGGTTGGCCTGGTTCTTACTTGCCTTGCTAGCGTCGCTGAGCCATCAAGAGAACGACGGAAAACGGTGTTTGAGAGTTAGGTTTTCTAATGGCTAGGAAAGTCACCAAACAGGGGCTGCCGCCGCTCGATTGGCTCAAAGTGTTCGAGGCCGCTGGCCGCCACGGCAGTTTTACCGCCGCCGCAGAGGAATTCGGTGCAACACAGGCCGCGGTCAGCCAGCGGATCCGCAATCTGGAGGCGTGGCTGGGGCGCCAGCTGTTTATTCGTTCAGCCCGCGGTGTATCGCTGACTGTGGATGGGGAAAGCTACTTGCCACTGGTGCATGATTCCCTGCGCGCGTTGGAGCAGGGCACCGAAAATCTGTTTGGGCAAAGCATCCGGGAACTGCGGATTGCAGCCCAGCCGTCTCATCTGGAACTGCTTTTGCTCCCACGCCTTGCAGCATTTTCACAAAGCCACCCCGAACTGCGGCTGGTGACGGAAACTGTGCCCAAGAGGCTGGACTTTGAAACCGCCGACGGGGCTGTGCATATTCGCTACGGGCGCGGCAGCTGGCCAGGGCGCGGCAGTGTTTTGATTGCGGATGAAGTGCTGCAGCCAATGGCGGCGCCGGAACATGCCGAGGATTGGCGCCAGTTGCCGGCCATCGAGCTGCGTGGCGAACGGCCGGGCTGGGCGGAATGGGCGCGGGCGACCGGAGAGGATGAACCTGTGGCCGGGCCAGTATCCGTCGATTCCATGGCCCATGCGCTGAGGGCCGCGCGGATGGGAATGGGGGTCGTTTTAGGGTCCCGGGCTTTGGCTGCAAACTTGTTTCGAGCGGGGCAATTGGTCTGCTTGCCTGCTCCTGAGCTGTCCACGATTGACGGCTATTGGCTGACCTGGCCACCCAGCCTTGGCAAGTCTCCTCGGCAGAAGGCGCTTTTGGAGAAGCTGGCGGATGCGTTGAGACAACATATGCCTTAAAGGCTAAGTTGTTGAAATATTGTGAAAATGGCGCACCTGAGAGGATTCGAACCTCTGGCCTCTGCCTTCGGAGGGCAGCGCTCTATCCAGCTGAGCTACAGGTGCGTTGTTAGCCGGGGTATACCCGCGCTTTGCAGCCTCTGCAACGGGAAAAACTGCCTGCTTCCAATTTCCTGACAGGGGGCAATACCGTTGAAATGGGGCTGTGCCGTAAAATAAAAAAGCCTGCACGCAACGTACAGGCTTGCATTCATGCAAAGGAAGGAGGGGTCATCCGCGCCACGACCGCACAACTCCGCAATCCATATGCACAAAATTCGAGCGATGATACTTGCCAACACCGCCGGCATGGCAAGCCTCGGCTGCTTGTGCCATTTGCGATACAGAGCGGGACGCAAGACGAAGGTCGGCGGCCTGGCCGCGCATATGCAGCGAGTTCTTTGCGACGCCGCGAGAGCGGTTGCGCAGCATGGCGTTGGTTTTGGGGCTGCGATAGCCGGAGAGCAGCAAGTAAGGCTCATTCACGTCCAGCAGATTGTGCGAAGCAGCCATAATGTCGATGGTGCGCAGGTCCATGCTTTTGACTTCATCCGACCGCCAGTCACGCATGAAGTGGTTGATTTCTTTGACGGCGTCTTTGATGTAATCGCCGTCTATCCAATACACCATGTCAATGCGTTCGCCGGTCCGGCCGGAATACATGCGGATACGCCGAATATCGCCACCACCGCGAAGCAAACCTGCTGCATTGGAGAAGGTCGGGGCTGCTACTACTGCGGTTGCAGCAAATACACCCAGAAGTGAACGCCGGGAGATCCCCGTGCCCGTGGTTTTTGCCATTTTCACTGCGCCGTCCCGTACGCTTTTAGTCCTGCCTAGTCGCCCGATGTTACAGGCTCGCTAACTTGTGAAGTTAACGTGCGGTATGTATGGCACACAGAGAATCCTGTTCCAACATTTCTTTGCCGCAGTGACCCCGGTACCCGAATTTTCGGCGAATTTCTGCGCATAAGGGGAGTTGGCGGCACCTTTTCCCCGCGACTGTTGCGGTTGGGTTTCATAGGGGCGGTATTGGTGCATCAATGTTCATATTTCTAGATTGTGAATGGACAATAGCTGCTGGCATTTTCCAGTATTTCAGATAGGCACTGGCAACATTGACAAAATCAGCGCAAGGACCGGAAATTATGACGCTTGCTTCTGCAAAACACCTTTTCCCTGGGATCAAAGCAGGGCTGTTTGCTTTGGCATTGGGCGGCTTGGTTACAGGGACTGTTTCCAGTTCTGCGCAGGCAGAGGTTTCGGCGGCTTTCCGCCAGGCCGTTGCGGAGGCGGCATACGGCAGCGACCCGGTGGCGGAATTTTACCGGGAGAATGGCTACCAGGCGATTTGGACGGGGCAGGATGCCGCCTCGGGGCAGCGCCGCAATGCGTTGCTGGCTGCGCTGAAGGAAGCACAGGCTCATGGCTTGCCGGACCGCTCTGCGGAGGTAAATGCGCTGATGCAGCAAATGCGCGATGTGCGGACCACCCGTGACATCGGCAATGTCGAAGCCGCGCTGAGCAGGGCCTTGGTGGACTATGCAACAGATCTTCGCACCGGGCTGCTGGTGCCGTCGCGGATCGATGATGGCATGGTGCGCAAAAAACATACCGTGGACGGCGCCAGTTTCCTGGCAGGAGTCCGTGACACCCAGCCTTATGCCTATATGCGCAGCCTGGTCCCGGCCTCGCCGCAGTACCGCGGCCTGATGCGAGAGAAGCTGCGGCTGGAGCAGATTTTGGCAGCAGGCGGCTGGGGGCCGACCGTGAAGGCCAAGAAGCTGGAAAAAGGCGATCAGGGCCCGGCTGTGATTGCGTTGCGCAACCGGCTGATGCTGATGGGATATCTGCCGCGCAGTGCTGCGCGCAGCTATGATGCTGCTATGGAAAAAGCCGTTCAAAGTTTCCAGTCGGACCACGGGCTGGAGGTCGATGGCGTTGCCGGATCTGGTACGATTGACGAGATCAACAAGCCAGTGAGCGCCCGACTGAAATCTATCATCGTTGCGATGGAGCGGGAGCGTTGGCTGACGCCGGAACGTGGTGAACGGCATGTTCTGGTTAATCAAACTGATTTCTCGGCCAAGATTGTCGACAACGGCGATGTCACGTTTGAGACGCGATCGGTGATCGGCAAGAATACGCATGACCGCCGGAGCCCGGAATTCTCTGACGAGATGGAGCATATGGTGATCAACCCCAGTTGGTATGTGCCGCGCTCTATCATCACCAAGGAATACCTTCCAAAGCTGCGGAACAACCCAAATGCTGTTGGCCACATCCAGATTACCGACCGCCGCGGTCGTGTGGTCAACCGCGGCTCGGCTGATTTTTCTCAGTACACGGCCCGGAATTTCCCGTTTTCGATGCGTCAGCCGCCCAGCAGTCGCAACGCATTGGGGCTGGTCAAATTCATGTTCCCGAACAAATACAATATCTATCTGCACGACACCCCGCAGAAAAGCCTGTTTTCCCGCGAAGTGCGTGCCTTCTCGCATGGTTGCATCCGTCTCGCACAGCCGTTTGAATTTGCCTATGCGCTGTTGGCCAAACAAACAGAGAATCCCAAGGATTTCTTCCAGCGCATTCTGAAGTCGGGCAAGGAAACCAAGGTTGAGCTGGAGACCAAAGTCCCGGTTCATATCATTTACCGGACAGCTGTTGTGTCCGGTAAAGGGCGCGCTGAGTTCCGCCGCGATGTCTATGGGCGTGACGCCAAAGTCTGGGCGGCTCTGGAGCGGGCAGGGGTGGTGCTGCCCAGCGTTCAGGGGTAAATATCAGGCCCATACAGGATAATTCTGAAAGGGCCTGCAATGTTCACAATCCGCCAGATCGCTGAGTCCCTGGGGGCCGAAGCGCAGGGCGACCTGGACCTGCAAATCGCAGGTGCTGCTGAGCCGCAGGACGCAGGGTCGGATCAGATTGCTATGGCCATGGCCCCGAAATACGCGGAAGGCCTGCAAAAGGGGCAAGCCCAGACGGCTATCTTGTGGGAGGGGGCCGATTGGCAGTCCTTTGGCCTGAAGGCTGCCATTTTCGCGCCACGTCCGCGGATGACCATGTCTGGGCTGACGGCAATGCTGGATCGCGGCCAAGGGTTCGCTGCGGGCATTCACCCTTCGGCGGTCATTGATCCTTCTGCCGAACTGGGCGAGGGCGTCTCAGTCGGCCCGTTGTCGATTATTGCTGCGGGGGCAAAGGTCGGAGCGGGCTCGGTCATTGGCCCGCATTGCTATGTCGGTGCTGATTCTGTGATTGGTAAAGGCGCTCATCTGCGCGAAATGGTGTCGATTGGTGCCCGCGCCAGGATTGGCAATCGGTTTCGGGCGCAGCCTGGCGCGCGGGTTGGCGGTGACGGATTTTCTTTTGTCACACCGGAAGTGTCGGGGGCAGAGAATGTAAGGAAAACCCTGGGCGACCAGGGCGAGGCCAAGGCACAGTCCTGGGTCCGCATCCATTCTTTGGGCGCTGTGACGATCGGCGATGATGTTGAGATCGGTGCCAACTGCACCCTCGACAATGGAACCATACGCGACACGGTGATTGGTGACGGAACGAAGATCGACAATCAGGTGCACATTGGTCATAACACCCGTGTTGGCAATGACTGCCTTCTGTGCGGGCAAACCGGGATCTCTGGTTCAGTGGACATCGGCAATAATGTGGTTCTTGGCGGTCAATGCGGCGTGGCAGACAATATCTTTGTCGGTAACGGTGTGATTGCCGCCGGCGGCACCAAGATTCTGTCCAATGTGCCTGACGGTCGCGTTATCATGGGGTACCCCAGCGTAAAGATGGAAACCCACACAGAGATATACAAAGCGCAGCGTCGCCTGCCGCGTTTGATGCGTGACATCGAATTGTTAAAGAAGGCTGTTTTCAAGTAACCGCCGAGTTACTACATCTGCCTCAGCCTAAACGATCGGGGGTCCTAAATGAGCACGCAGGAGAAGGTCATCGCAATCATTGCGGAGCAGGCGGTTTTGGAGCCGTCCGATGTGACCCTCGACAACACATTGGAGGATCTGGGCATCGACAGCCTGGGTTTGGTCGAAAGCATTTTTGCAATTGAAGAAGAGTTCGACATTTCGATCTCCTTCAACGCAAACGAACCGGAAAAGAGCGATTTCGACATTTCCAACGTCGCCGCTATCGTTGCCGGGATCGACAAGCTTGTTCTGGAGAAAGCGTAAAGCTCCATGAAACGAGTCGTTATCACCGGGGCAGGAACGATCAATGCTCTGGGGCATTCGGTGCCTGACACACTGGAAGCTATGCGTGAAGGCCGTTGCGGTATCGGCGAGCTGGAGTTCCGCGATGTGGACCGTCTGGCAATCAAGATTGGTGGCCAGGTCCGCGGGTTTGAGGCCGAAGGCCGTTTTAACCGTCAACAGATGAGCCTATATGACCGGTTCACCCAGTTCACTCTGACTGCTGCCAAAGAGGCGATTGAGCAATCCGGACTGGAATTTCATGGCGAATTGTCAGCCAAGGCCGGTGTTGTTCTGGGCAATTCCGGCGGTGGCATGCAGACGCTGGATGAAAACTACCGCAGTGTCTATGAGGACGGCAAAAACAGAGTACATCCTTTTGTGGTGCCAAAGCTGATGAACAACGCAGCGGCTGGCCATGTGTCAATGCAGTTCAATCTCAAGGGCCCCAGCTTTACGGTCTCTACCGCTTGTGCATCGTCGAACCACGCCATGTCGCAGGCATTTCAAATGGTGCGTTCCGGCATGAGCCCGGTCATGATCACAGGCGGTTCGGAATCGATGCTGTGTTTTGGCGGGGTCAAGGCCTGGGAAGGGCTGCGGGTGATGTCAAAGGATGCCTGCCGTCCTTTCAGCGCCAATCGCAACGGCATGGTTCAGGGCGAAGGCGCCGGGATTTTTGTATTCGAGGAATACGAACATGCAAAGGCGCGGGGCGCTGAGATCCTTTGCGAAGTTATCGGTTTTGCCATGTCTTCAGACGCCGCCGATATCGTGATGCCCAGCAAACAGGGGGCGGCGCGGGCGATCTCGGGCGCCTTGCAGGACGCCAGGGTGGATGCCTCCGAAGTCGGATATATCAACGCGCATGGCACCGGCACGGCTGCCAATGACAAGACAGAATGCGCTGCGGTGGCAGATGTATTTGGCCCTCAGGCTGATAACCTGATGATTTCTTCCACCAAATCAATGCATGGCCATTTGATTGGCGGCACTGGTGCGGTGGAGCTTCTGGCCTGTATCATGGCGCTGCGGGACGGTGTGATTGCCCCGACCATAGGTTATCAGGAGCCGGATCCTGAATGTGCGCTGGATGTGGTTCCCAACCAGGCCCGTGAGGCCAGCGTTGACGTTGCCCTAACCAATGCGTTTGCCTTTGGCGGGCTGAACGCAGTGCTTGCGCTGCGTAAGGTCTGATCGAAAAAAGCGCCGCGAACTGTCTTGGTTCGCGGCACTTTTTAGGTGCAAGAACGTTATTGCTTGACCACATCCACGACGTCATAGCCGGCGGTAAAGCCGCTAAGCGAGAGTTTCATCTCTACAACTTGGTTGGGAGCCGGTGCCGGACGCAGCGTAAGAACGGCTTCATTGCCCTTTTTAAAGGCGTCAATGTCGCCCTGGGTCAGACCGATCTGTGCCACACAGCCCAGCTGATTGCAGAAGGAGTAATTGTACCGCTTGGCCGGGGCACCATCGATAGAGATGGTCAATGCAGCTGGCAGCAGGGTCTCCAAGGGAACAATCACGGTGGCGCCCGCAACCGCTTGACCGCCTTGCTGATCAATGCGGAACATGGACACTTCTGCCATCGGGTTGCCTTGCGGCCCGTTCAGGATTTGCAGCAGTGAGCAGGGGTCGTTTTCGGCTTCGGTCCTGATACAGGCCAGATCCCAGTCGCCGTGCTTTTCTTTGGAGTACCGCTCACCTAGGTTGGGGCCGGCATCAACCGGTTCACCCAGATCCAGCAGCTGATCCGCGGTTGATCCTGTCTGCCCGGCGGTTTCCGCCCCGGTGGCCTGTTCGGTGGCACCGGATTCCTCGGCGGCGGTTTCCTGCGCTGCCAGCGGCGCGGTCATCGCAAGCACCGTGGCCAGCGTGATCGGGGTCAGGGACTTCAACATAAATGCCTCATTTTTCTAAAGACGCTGTTACTGCGTTTAGCACGCCGCCCGAGCAGTGTCAGGCCAATAACAAAGCAAAAGAGGGGAATTCCGCCCAAAGCGGCTCAACCTTGGAAGGTGCTGAAAGAATACAAAAAAGGGAACCATAAGGCCCCCTTTTTCGTATTTGCATCTCCCCGTCGGACTGGCCGACTTAGTTATTGCGTAGGAAGTTACGAAAGGGCTGGCCATCGGTCAACATTGAAGTTCAAAAAAATTCCTGCAGGACTGGATTTAGTGAAAATTGCGTGCTTCTGTCCGGCTTCCTGGTCGGCAATGCCCGTTTTGTAGGCAGGTTGCCAAAAAAAGGAGGCCGTGCACAAGGCACGGCCAGTCTGACAGGGAGGAAATGTCCGCCACGGCAACCGCATGTGCTGGGGCGGGCAAGAATTACTATCGCATCAAAAAGTTAACGTTGTATTGTTATCCACAGGAAAAAAATGGGCAGGGTAGTTATGGCAGACAGCTTATTCATCGGCGGCGGCGGGGAAGAATATGGAGACAGGCAAGGACTGTCCCTGAAATATGCCAACCGTCATGGGCTGATCGCTGGTGCAACCGGCACAGGCAAGACAGTGACCTTGCAAATCCTGGCAGAAGGATTTTCGAACGCAGGCGTGCCGGTGATCCTGGCCGATGTAAAAGGAGACCTGTCGGGGCTGGCGAAGGCGGGCACAGAAAGCCACAAGCTGCACGGGGCATTTACTTCGCGAGCGGCCAAAATTGGTTTTGCAGATTATGTATATCATGCCTGCCCGGTGACCTTCTGGGATCTGTTTGGTGAACAGGGCCACCCGGTTCGCACCACCCTGGCCGAAATGGGACCCTTGCTGCTGGCCCGACTGCTGGAGCTGAGCGAAGCGCAGGAAGGTATCTTGAATATCGCCTTCCGGCTTGCCGACGAGGAAGGCTTGCCGCTGCTGGATCTAAAGGACTTGCAGGCGCTGTTGGTCTGGATCGGCGAAAACCGGAGCCAGCTATCGTTGCGTTACGGCAATGTCTCGACGGCCTCGATTGGCGCTATTCAACGGCGCCTGTTGGTGCTGGAAAATCAGGGTGGTGCGGGTCTGTTCGGCGAACCGGCTCTGGCACTGAGCGATCTGATACGCTGCGACGCGGCCGGCAAGGGTATGGTCAATATTCTGGCGGCGGACAAACTGATGGCGGCGCCGGGGCTTTATTCCACTTTCCTGCTGTGGCTTTTAAGCGAGTTGTTTGAGGAGCTGCCGGAAGTTGGCGATCCTGACAAGCCAAGGCTGGTGTTTTTCTTCGACGAGGCGCACCTGCTGTTTGAGGACGCACCAAAGGCGCTGATTGACAAGGTGGAGCAGGTCGCCAGGCTGATCCGTTCCAAAGGTGTTGGTATCTATTTCATCACCCAGAACCCTGCAGATGTGCCGGAAGACATTCTGGGGCAGCTTGGCAACCGCATCCAGCACGCGCTGCGTGCCTTTACTGCCAAAGACCGCAAAAAGCTGCGGCTTGCAGCGGAAACCTACCGGGAAAACCCGCGGTTTTCGACGGAAGACGCCATTCGTGAAGTCGGCGTTGGCGAAGCGGTGACTTCGGTGCTGCAAAAGAAAGGGGTGCCTGGCGTGGTGGAACGCACGCTGATCAGGCCGCCAAGTTCACAGCTTGGTCCGATAACGGCGGATGAGCGTAGACGGATGCTGAAAGCATCTGACATGGCCGGAAAATATGACAATCCCGTGGACCGGCGTTCGGCGTATGAAATACTGGCCCAGCGGACCCAGGCCGCAGCCCAGGAGGCACAGGCGGCAGAAGCAGTAGCAGAGGAAGCCCCGGAACCCGCAGCACGTGAGTTTAACGCTGCCAGGCGTTATTCCGGTTCAAGGGTTAGCCGGTCCACCTCTCGGTCCTACCGGAAAAAGGATACCTTTGCCTCTGCCATGTCCGAGGCGGTGATAAAGGAGCTGAAAGGAACCACCGGACGCCGCATTGTCCGGGGTATTCTGGGCAGTTTGTTCAAGGGGCGCTAGGGCTCGCGCCGCAGAAACAGCTCCAACAGCAAGAGCCAGCGCAGAAAGCGTCCCGGACAGCCCAAAAGCCAGCTGAAGCGGTACCAGAACGGGAAGCGCTGCGCCGAACAGCATCTGCAAGGACACCGTTGCATTGGCCCAGGACGTGCCAGAGGTAACAAGATATGTCTGCTCAGGCAGATGGTTGCCCAATCCCCGGACGGCGAAGTCCGCCGCGTAAAAAGCCGACAGGAAGCGCGAGCAGTGCCAGAAAACAAGGGCCGCGGTTTTCACCGCGACCCTCTTGTCAGATTTACTCTGAAGACTGTGTGGCGCAGGAGCCATCCCGATGATGCGGACTATTTCTCCGGGATCAGGCCGCGCGGGCTGAACCTGAGCACCAGAAGCAGGATCAGCCCCATGGTGAACAGCCGCATGTGCGACGCGCTTTCCAGCAGATGCGCTTTCAGGGCGCTGCCTTCGGCCATGCCAGAGGTCACCAGCTCCATCAGCAGGATGCCCATTGGCTCCACTTTGATCCAGAAGAACCAGATCAGCATGCCGCCCAGCACTGCGCCAAAGTTGTTGCCGGAGCCGCCGACAATCACCATCACCCAGATCAGGAAGGTAAAGCGCAGCGGGTTGTAGGTGCCCGGAGTCATCTGGCTGTCCAGCGTGGTCATCATTGCACCGGCGATGCCGCAGATGGCAGATCCCAGCACAAAGATCTGCAGATGGCGGCGGGTCACGTTTTTACCCATCGCTTCGGCAGCCGTTTCATTGTCGCGGATTGCACGCATCATCCGGCCCCAGGGGCTCTTGAGCGCCATCTGCGCCATCCAGAGAAGCACCAGCAGAACCGCAGTGAACATCAGCGCATAACCTGCCTTCACATAGATCGTTGAAGCCAGAACCGGGTCCAGACCAAACCCCACAGCGCGCTCGACAAAGCCCGGATCGTTCTGCAGATCCACCTCATAAGGCAGCGGCCGGGGTAGGCCGACCACGTTTTTCACACCGCGCGACAGCCAGTCCTCGTTCTTGAGCACAGCAATGATGATCTCGGCAATCCCCAGCGTGGCAATCGCCAGATAATCAGAGCGCAGCCCCAAAGCCGTCTTGCCAATCAGCCAGGCAGCCCCGGCGGCCAGCAAACCGCCTGCGGGCCAGGCCAGCAGTACCGGCAGGCCCAGGCCGCCGATATTGCCCTGCAGGGCCGGGTTGATCGCCTCGACTGAGCCGACAGCCGGATCAAAGATCGCGCGGTAGACAAAGAAGCCCACGATTAGCACTGCAAGCAAAACAGCGGTGCGCAGCTTGCCTGCGGGCAGGAACTTGGTGATCATGACGGCCGACACGACGGTCAGCGCACCCATCACCAGTGCCATGACGATGCTGATACCACCGGACGACCAGGCCGCCGGGATCACCGGGGTCGACACCAGCACAACTGCCAGCCCACCAAGCGCGGTAAAGCCCATGATGCCGACGTTGAACAACCCGGCAAAGCCCCATTGGATGTTCACGCCAATGGCCATGATGGCCGAAATCAGCCCCATGTTCAGGATCACCAGCGCCGAGTTCCAGGACCCGGAGAAGAACAGAAAGTCGGTCATGCCCTCGAGCACGATCATCACGCCGACAAAGACGAAAAGAAGGGTATGTTTCATGGTCTCGGTCATACCGCTTTCCCTTTGAAAAGGCCGGTGGGCTTGAACAGGAGGACAACAATCAGGATCGCAAAGGAAACAGCGAATTTGTAGTCGGTGCTGAGAAGCTGAACCAACCCGTCCGGCGCCAGGCTGTCCGGCAGGCCGTAGTTCAGAACCTTTTTCCAGGCATAGGTGATCGTCACCTCAGAAAACGCGATGATGAAGCCGCCGGCAATGGCCCCCAGCGGGTTGCCGAGGCCACCCACAATGGCGGAGGCAAAGATCGGCAGCAGCAGCTGGAAATAGGTGAAGGGCTTGAAAGACTTGTCGAGGCCGTAAAGCACACCTGCAATGGTCGCCAGCGCCGCGACGATCATCCAGGTGTACATCACCACGCGCTCCGGGTTGATGCCCGACAAGAGCGCCAGATCTTCGTTATCCGAATAGGCCCGCATGGATTTTCCGGTGCGGGTCTTGTTCAGGAACCAGAACAGCACCGCCACCACGATGATTGCGGTGATCACGGTGATGCCTTGGGTTGTCTTGATCGCCAGTCCTTCATTGAGGCCGGTCATCTGCTTGAAGGTGCGCGCCTTGATGATGAAACGCTCGCCGTCGGCAAACCGCTGGTCGCCGGGGCCGATGATGAAACGCACGATGCCGTTCATCATGAACATCACACCCAGCGAGACCATGACAAAGATCACTGGTTTCGCCTTTTGTGCGCGGTAAAACCGGTAAACGGTCTTGTCAGTCAGCAGCGCCAGGCCGATGGTGCCCAGAATGCCAAAGGGCAGGGCCAACAGTGCCGTCGGCAACGGGCCTGCACTGATCCCCATAGACTGAAACAGCCAGGTGATCAGGATCGTGACCATCGCGCCAAACGCCATGGTGTCGCCATGGGCAAAGTTCGAGAACCGCAGGATCCCGTAGATCAGCGTCACCCCCAGCGCACCGAGCGCCAGTTGGCTGCCATAGGCCAGCCCGGGGACAACAACAAAATTGGTAAGCGCCACGAGGGCGTTGAGAAGATCCATCAGGAAGCCACCTCTACTGCGCCGCAGGTTCCGACATAAACCATGTAATCCTCATTTCTGAAACGGATGTCCCAGAGGGCTTCGCCTTGCGGGCTTATCGTGATTGTTTCTTTCGAGACGCCTGTCTTGAAGAAGTACTCGACTGCGCCGTTATCGAAAGACTTGGCACGGGCTTTGTAGTCACCGCTGCCATCCACGATTACGCGTCCACTGCGTTTTCGGTGAGCAACAGTTACCTGTAAGGCCACATCAGCCCTCTGCATGCCTTCGTTTGTTACTTTTGCAACGTGATCGAAGAGGCAGCCGTGCTGCAGCGGAGCAGCTTGGAGTGTGCTGGAAACCGCTACTATTACACCTGTGCTCAAAACAGTAAGCAAACCGTCGCGGTGAGTTAACCGGGGTAGGAACATCCTTCACCCTCCCAGGAACGACTTGCGCACTTCGGGATCGCCCAGCAGCTCTTTGCCAGTGCCGGTATAGGCATTGCGCCCCTGCACCAGAACATAGCCTTTGTCCGCGATCTCAAGCGCTTGCTTGGCGTTCTGCTCCACCATCAGGATCGGCAGCCCGGTGCGGGCGACCTCGATGATGCGGTCGAACAGCTCATCCATCACGATGGGGGACACACCCGCCGTGGGTTCATCCAGCATCAGCACTTTGGGCTTGGTCATCAGCGCGCGCCCCACTGCCACCTGCTGGCGCTGGCCGCCGGACAATTCGCCCGCGGGCTGGTTGCGCTTGTCGCGCAGGATCGGGAACAGGTGATACACTTGCTCCATCGTGTCCCGGAAATCATCAGTTCGGATAAAGGCGCCCATCTCCAGATTTTCCTCCACCGTCATCGACGTGAAGATATTGCTGGTCTGCGGCACAAATCCCATACCCTTGACGACCCGGTCCTGCGGCGACAGTGCAGTGATATCCTCGCCGCCCAGCCGCACCGTGCCTGAGTGCACGTTCAGCATCCCGAAAACCGCCTTCATGGCAGTGGATTTTCCGGCCCCGTTCGGGCCCACGATCACAGCGATTTCGCCGGGGTTCACGGCAATGGTGCAGTCATGCAGGATATCCGGCCCCTTACCGTATCCGCCTGTCATGCAGTCGCCAATCAGGAATGGTTCAGACATTCGCTGCCCCTTTCATCTTTCTGAAAAAACTCCGGGGGAGCCGCGCAGCGGCGGGGGCAGAGCCCCCAAAGGCAGCAGGCCAATCCATCACGCGTTTTCCAGCTTGTCTTTGTTCTTCAGGCCAGTGCCCAGATAGGCTTCGATCACGTGCTCATTTGCCTTGATCTCGTCCAGGGTACCTTCGGCCAGCTTCTTGCCCTCGGCCATGCAGATCACCGGATCGCAGAGACGACCGATGAATTCCATGTCGTGCTCAATGACGACAAAGGTATATCCGCGTTCTTCGTTCAGGCGCTTGATGGCGTCGGCGATGGTATAGAGCAGGGTGCGGTTCACCCCGGCGCCGACCTCATCCAGGAAAACGATTTTGGCGTCCACCATCATGGTGCGGCCCAGTTCCAGCAGCTTCTTCTGGCCGCCGGACACCTGGCCCGCTTTCAGATCCGCGATGTGGCTGATGGTGAGGAACTCCAGCACCTCATCCGCTTTGGCCCGCAATGCGCGTTCCTCGTCGGCAATCCGCTTGCGGCCGAACCAGGTGTTCCACAGGGTTTCCCCCGATTGCGCACCCGGCACCATCATCAGGTTCTCGCGGCAGGTCATCGAGGAAAACTCATGCGCAATCTGAAACGTGCGCAGCAGTCCCTTGTGGAACAGCTCATGCGGCGGCAGGCCGGTGATATCCTCGCCATCCATGGTAACCCGGCCTGAGGTCGGTTCCAGAACACCCGCGATAACGTTGAAAAGAGTGGTTTTTCCTGCCCCGTTCGGGCCGATCAAACCTGTTATGGACCCCTTAGCGATTTCCAGCGAGGCGCCGTCAACCGCGTGGAACCCGCCGAAGTGCTTGTGCAAGTCCTCGACGACGATCATGTCATTTCATCCCCTGCCGCAGTTTTGCGGCGTTTTTAGCTTTGACCAGCCCGGGCGGAACCCGGACTGATCTTTTTCTTTACTTTACAGGTGGTTATCAGCGGAATCGAAGGGTCTCGTTCTTGCCGCCCTTCACTTCGATCTCACGGTAGGAGCCTGCGCTCTCACCTGGGCCAATCAGTTCAACGCCGGTTGCACCCTGATAGTCGATCTCACCACCGGCGGCGAGGATTTCCAGCGCCTTGCCCAGCTCACCCGGGTTGATCGGCTCGCCCGGTGCGTTTGCCACATCCAGGATCTTGCCGACGTAATCCGCCGGGTTGGTGGAGTTGGCAGCCTGCATCGCCAGCATGAACAGCGCCGCTGCGTCATAGGATTCAGACGCATAAGCAGAGGTGCCGTCAAAGCCGCGCTCTTTTGCCATTTCAGCAAAGATTTCTGCACCCTTGCTGTCGGAGCCCGCGATCTGGCCAAAGGAGCCGTCGAGGTCTGCGCCAACGTTTGCAGGCAGGCTGTCGCCGATCATGCCGCCGGGCAGGCCAAAGGTGTCAAACGCACCGGAATCCAGCGAACCCTGGATGATGCCCAGGCCGCCCTGATCCAGATAGCCAGCCACAACCAGAATATCGCCGCCAGCGGATGCCAGCGCGCCGACTTCCGCGGAATAGTCGCCTTTGCCATCTTCATGGGCGGTCACAATGGTGACTTCGCCACCAACGCCCTCGAACGAAGACTGGATCGCATCCGCCAGGCCCTTGCCGTAGTCGTTGTTGGTGTAGGTCAGGGCGATCGAGTTGATGCCGCGCTCTTTCAGGATCTCGGCCATCACCTGGCCTTCACGGGCGTCCGACGGTGAGGTGCGGAAGAACAGGCCGTTGTCTTCCATGGACGACAGGCCGGGCGAGGTGGCGGACGGTGAGATCATCACCATGCCATTCGGGATCGCCACATTCTGCAGGATCGCGCCGGTCACGCCAGAGCAGTCGCCGCCGATGATGCCGTTGACGCCTTCGGCAACCAGTTTCTCGCCGTTTGCCACGGCCAGCCCGTTGTCGATGCATCCGGTGTCAGCGCGGACCGGGGTCACGGTGGCGCTGTCCAGCAGCTTGCCGGACTTGGTGACTTCTTCCATTGCCAGCTCAGCGCCGTCGCCCATAGCCGGGGCCAAGGATTCAATTGGGCCGGTGAAGCCGAAAAGCACGCCCAGTTTCACTTCCTTGGCGTGGCCGCCGGCATAAGCGGTGCCAGCAGTCAGTGCAGCAGCCGCGGTGGCCATCAGCAGTTTCTTCATTTGAGAACTCCCATTGTTGGAACAAAATGTTCACATCGGACCCTAGGCAAGCCGTCTGAAAAAGAAAAGTCCCGTTGAGGCGAGAGATTTCAAAGAGTCCGTCCCGTTTTTCTCCGCTATTATCAGTTTTTGAGTTGCGGAACTGGACATGTTTTAAGTCTAAAATAACAGAAAAGGAAGTAGAAATGTTGCGTCGGTTACTTATGTTGACGTCCTTGGCTGTTATGATGCCGTTTTCTGATATAGTTCAGGCAGATACACTGGACAGCAGCGCCGGTGAGCTGCGCGTTCAGAAGATGGTCGGCGGATTTGACGTTCCCTGGGCATTTGCTTTTCTGCCCGGCGGTGGCCTTCTGGTAACGGAACGTGAAGGTGTTCTTTTTTACGTCAAGGATGGCAAAAGGAATCAGATCTCTGGCCTTCCTCCAATACTGGCTGATGGGCAGGGTGGTCTGTTGGACGTGATGGTGCCGCAAGATTTTCTTGTCAGCCGGGAAGTCTTTCTGACCTTTTCCAAGCGTCAGGGGCAGGGAGCGGGAGCGGCACTGGCCTCTGGCCGCCTGAGCCAAGACAACACGGCTCTGACCGGCCTGCGCATTCTATTCGAGGCTGCGCCTGGTGCCCGGGGCGGGCGCCATTTCGGCTCTCGCGTGGTTGAAGCACGGGATGGCTCTCTGTTTATCTCTCTGGGCGAGCGCGGCGACCGCTCCAGTGCACAAGACCTGCGCCTGCATCAAGGCTCGGTGGTGCGGATCAGCAGGGACGGTTCGGTGCCGTCTGGCAATCCGTTTGCAGGGCTTGACGGGGCGCAGCCTGAAATCTGGTCCTACGGACACCGCAATCCTCAAGGCATGGCGCTGGACCAGCGCGGCGCGCTCTGGGTGGCAGAACATGGGGCAAAAGGCGGTGATGAAGTGAACCGGGTGCGCAAGGGTGCCAACTATGGTTGGCCGGTGATTTCTTACGGGCGTCATTACTCTGGCGCGAAAATCGGTGAGGGGAGGGCGAAAGATGGCATGGAGCAGCCGGAGTGGCACTGGGACCCATCCATGGCGCCCTCTGGCATGCTGGTCTATTCCGGCCGGATGTGGCCGGAATGGCGGGGTGATATCTTTGTCGGTTCGCTCAAGTTCGACTATATCTCCCGGCTGTCCGGCAGGCCACTAAGGGAGGCAGAGCAATTGCGCAGCAGCCTAACCGGGCGCATCCGCGATGTGCAGGAAGCGTCCGATGGCAGCATCTGGTTCGCGTCAGAAACAGAAGGAGCGCTTTTCAGGATTGCCCGGTAGGCAGAGCGGCCGTCCGGTCTGTTACGTCTTGTATGCCGCCGCCTTGCTGCCGCGCTCGCGGTAGGGGGTGGTGTCATAGTGGGCCCGGTAGCATTTGGAGAAATGCGACGGAGACGCAAAGCCACAGGCCAGCGCAACATTGATCACGCTCATGTCGGTCTGCATCAGAAGATTGCGCGCTTTCTGCAGCCGCAGCTCCATATAATAGCGCTTGGGGGAGCGGTTCAGATAACGGCGGAACAGCCGCTCCAGCTGACGAGTGGACATGCCCACATCCTGCGCCAGGATCGAAGGGCTGATCGGCTCTTCGATATTGGCTTCCATCATCTGAATGACCATTGACAGCTTGGGGTGGCGCACCCCGATGCGGGTCGGGATCGACAGACGCTGGGTGTCCTGGTCGGTACGAATAGAGGAATAGATCAGCTGGTCGGCAACCGAATTGGCAAGATTCTCGCCCTGGTCATTGGCAATCAGCTTGAGCATCAGGTCAATCGATGATGTGCCGCCAGCAGTCGACAGCCGGTTGCCGTCGATGACGAAAACCGACTTCGCCAGTTCCACCTCGTCGAATTCCTCGCTGAAACTGTCGGCGTTTTCCCAGTGAATGGTCGCACGCTTGCCGTCCAGCAGCCCGGCTTTGGCCAATGTATAGGACGCGGTGCACAAGCCGCCGACCATCAGGCCCTTGCGGGCCTCGCGCCGCAGCCAGGACAGGATTTTCTTGGTCGAAGAGTCCTGAACGTCAATGCCACCGCACAGCATGATGGTATCGTCACGCTGCAGCTCACAAAGATCCGAATCAAGCTTGAAGACAGTGCCGGCAGAGCAGGTTACGGTATCACCCCCTTCGCCAACCACGGTCCAGGTGTACAGTTCTTGCCCGGCCATTCTGTTCGCGATCCGCAGCGATTCCATGGCGGCCGAAAAGCAAAGCAGGGTGAATTTGTCGAGCAGAACAAATACAAATCTCTTTGGCTGGCTTACGGCGGTTCCAGATACAGCAGGCTTGCGCGGCGTCTGCATGGCGAGCGTCCTTCAAGAAACGAGTCAGGCCGCGAGAGCACTGTCCGCGGCGGGTCAGAAAACCGTGCTCACAGCTTGGCTCCGGGGTCAAGTCTCCGCAATTCTAAACTGGCCTCTCTGCAGCGGATTTTGTATAGAGCGCCAACAATATTCTAAAGACCTCTGATGCGGAGATAAAGTCATGAGTGAATGGCAAAAAACGGACTGGCGCAGCAAGCCGCGGGTTCAGATGCCGGACTATACGAATGCGGCTGCGCTGAACGCTGTCGAAGCTCAGCTTTCGAAGTATCCGCCGCTGGTCTTTGCCGGCGAAGCGCGGCGCTTGAAACAGAACCTGGGGGCAGCCGGGCGCGGCGAGGCGTTTTTGCTGCAAGGCGGCGACTGCGCCGAAAGCTTTGACCAGTTTTCCGCTGACGCGATCCGCGACACCTTTAAGGTGATGCTGCAGATGGCAATGGTGCTGACGTACGGCGCCAAGGTGCCAGTGGTGAAAGTCGGTCGCATGGCGGGTCAATTTGCCAAGCCACGCAGCGCGCCAACTGAAACAATTGATGGCGTGGAACTGCCCAGCTACCGCGGCGATATCATCAATGAACTGGATTTCACTGCCGCAGCCCGCATTCCTAACCCGAAGAAAATGCTGCAGGCCTATACCCAGGCCGCGGCAACCCTGAACCTGCTGCGCGCATTTTCTACCGGCGGTTTTGCCGATATGAGCCGGGTTCATTCCTGGACCCTGGGCTTTACGGATGAGCAGGAAGTCCAGAAATACAGCGAAATTGCCACCCGCATTCAGGACACGATCGACTTTATGGCAGCGGCTGGCATCACTGCCGACACGACCCATGAATTCTCGACTGTCGATTTCTACACCAGCCACGAAGGCCTGCTGCTGGAATATGAAGAGGCGCTGACCCGTTTGGATTCCACCTCTGGCAAATGGTTGGCGGGGTCTGGCCATATGATCTGGATCGGGGACCGCACCCGCCAGCCGGACGGCGCCCATGTGGAATTCTGCCGTGGCGTGTTGAACCCGATCGGCCTGAAATGCGGCCCGACCACCACGGCTGAAGATCTGAAGGTGCTGATGGCGCGCCTGAACCCGGAAAACGAAGAGGGCAAACTGACCCTGATCGCACGCTTTGGTGCCGGCAAGGCAGGGGAGCATTTGCCGCGTCTGGTCAAAGCTGTGAAAGAAGAAGGTGCCAAGGTCACCTGGGTCTGCGACCCGATGCATGGCAACACCATCAAGTCTTCCACAGGCTACAAGACCCGGCCTTTCGACAGCGTGTTGCGCGAAGTGCGCGACTTCTTCGGTGTTCACAAGGCAGAGGGTACCATTCCCGGTGGCGTGCATTTTGAAATGACCGGCCAGGACGTGACCGAATGCACCGGTGGCGTGCGAGCGGTGACGGATGAGGACCTGAGCGACCGCTACCACACTGCTTGCGACCCGCGCCTGAACGCCAGCCAGTCGCTGGAACTGGCCTTCCTGGTCGCTGAGGAACTGTCTGCCCTGCGTGCAAGCCAGACAACCCGCCAGGCCGGCTGACGTCAGGCGAGGTTTCCCTTGCCGTAAAAAAGGCGCCCCGGGGGTTCTCCCACGGGGCGCAGTCAGTTCAAGCAGCTATGACCTTGTACTTGAATTGGAATTTCACTGGGTGCAGGACCAGGATCAGTCGCGGCTGACCACCAGCCGCAAATGCGGTGCGCCTTTGCCCTTGGCAGGTTCCGGTTTGGGCGGTTCCGCTGCCTTGCCTGCCCGGCTGCGGTCCAGCAATGCCTTGGCTTCATCCAGCAGCGTCTGCTCCGGTTTGAAGCGGGCCTGGGTTTCCGCAAAGCCCGGGTTGGGCTGGATGGCTTCGGCGCGGGCCTCTTCCTTGCTGTCTTCCCGCGGCTTGGCCTTAAACGCAGGGGCGCCTTCGGGTTTGCCAACGGCGCGCATTTCGATAGACGTGATGGAGAACCGTTGCGATGTCACCGATGTGGCGTCATCCGCCACAAGCACCCCCAGCACACGGCTGATGTCACCCAGATCGCTGCGCAGGGGCAGCAGAAGCATGCGGGCTTCACGTGGTGTTTTCAGGCGCGGGCCTTCGACCTGCAGTTCAAGCTCCACCGTGGCGGGTGTGTCAAACATATGCTCCATCGCGCTGCTCAGCTGTTTGCGCGCATCTGCGGTGAAGAAGGCGGTCACTGGCATGCCACGGACTTCCATGCCGGCCATCTCATTGACCAGCGAGCCGGCCAGGCGGAAGCGGGCAATGCCCGGTGCGATGCGTTCCAGAATAAACGTGTTGCTCAGGATGTTTTCCAGCCCGCGCGGATCAATTTGCGAGCGGCTGGGCACATCATCGCCGCGGCGCAGTGCTGTCCAGTAAGCCTCTGCCTGGCGCAGGGGCGACAGAGTTCCGCCTTTGCGAAAGCGGTCCATCGACACAACGTTGCCCTGTCCGCCAGATTTACCGTCTTTACTGCGGCTGCCAAAAATCATTTCATCTTCCCCTGCAACGCCGGTCATCCCTTGCGTCTAGTGCAGCTTCTTGCTGCATTAAGACTTAGGGCCGGTTTGGTTACCCTGAAGTTAAGATGCCACAATATAATTCAAATTTGGACTACTTCTTTAAGCAATGGTTAACAGACTGGCCCGACCTGTTTTGCTATTGCGCTTGCACCCTGTCGTTCGCAGACGGTACAGCAGGTAGACGGCAGTGATCAGGGGGCCTTTTTATGACTATCCGCAGCATGACCGCCTTTGCTTCGGCGCAGGGCAGTTCCGGGCAGCACAGCTGGAGCTGGGACATTCGCTCTGTCAACGCCAAGGGGCTGGATGTTCGGCTGCGAATCCCGGATTGGCTGGAAGGTCTTGAAAACACAACACGGTCTGCGCTGACCAAGGCGCTTGCAAGGGGGAATGTCTCCCTGGCGCTGCGTATCACGCGCACCGAAGACAGTGCCGGGCAGGTGCAGGTCAACGCGTCCGTTTTGCAATCTGTGGTCAAGGCACTGGGAGAGGCGCAGTCCGTTGCCAGCCAGAACCGGGTTGAGATCAGCCCGGCCACAGCGGCTGAGCTTTTGTCCTTTAAAGGTGTGCTGGAGCAGTCAGCAGGCGATGATGATCCGGGGCCTTTGGTGGCCTTGCTTGGCAAGGAACTGGAAACACTCGTGGCGGAGTTTGTCCAGATGCGCGAGGCAGAAGGCGCTGCGCTTGCCACAATCCTTAACGGCCAGCTGGAGCAGGTCGCTGCCCTGACAGTCCAGGCAGAGGAGCGTGCAGAAGAGCGCAAGGTCAAGATGGCTGAAACGCTGAAGGCCAATCTGTCCCGAGTAATGGAAAATGCCGAAGGCGCCGACCCGGACCGGGTGGCGCAGGAATTGGCGCTGATCGCAGTGAAGGCTGACGTCACAGAGGAGCTGGACCGTCTTGGCGCCCATGTGGCCGCAGCACGGGATCTGCTGGGGAAGGGCGGCGCAGTGGGCCGAAAACTGGACTTTCTGATGCAGGAGTTCAACCGCGAGGCCAACACATTGTGCTCCAAAGCCCAGCACAGCGGCTTGACGGCGGTGGGGCTTGAGTTGAAAACCGTGATCGACCAGATGCGCGAGCAGGTGCAGAACATAGAATGAGAAAAGGAGTGCCACGATGGCAGACCGCCGCGGCCTTTTGATTATCCTCTCGTCGCCTTCGGGCGCAGGCAAATCTACCCTGGCCCGCCGCCTGATGGCCTGGGATCCGGGCCTTGCCTTCTCAGTTTCCGCAACCACCCGCGCGCCGCGTCCCGGCGAGGAGCATGGTCGTGAATATTATTTCATGTCAGAGGACGAATTCCGCCAGAAGGTTGCAGAAGGCGGCATGCTGGAACATGCCCATGTCTTCGGCAACTTCTACGGCTCACCCGCGGGGCCGGTGAAAGACACGATCGAGGCTGGCCAGGACGTGCTGTTCGATGTCGATTGGCAAGGCGAAATCCAGATCCGCAATTCGGACCTTGGCAAACACGCGCTGTCTATCTTTATCCTGCCGCCGTCGATCGCTGAACTGCGCCGCCGCCTGGAAACCCGCGCCCAAGACAGCGATGAGGTGATCGGCAAGCGGATGCAGAAAAGCTGGGATGAGATCAGCCACTGGGGCTATTACGACTATGTTCTGGTCAACGATGACCTGGACGAGACCGAGGCCAGGCTGAAAACCATCGTCGAGGCCGAACGAATGCGCCGCATACAGCAGCCCACGCTGCAGGATCATGTCCGCACCCTGCAAACCCAGTTCGAGGAGCAGTCATGACACTTTATGCTCTTGGAACGCATCAGCCTCAGCTCCATGAGGACACGTGGGTTGCTGCTGATGCCAACCTGATTGGCAAAGTGGTAATGGAAGCGGGGTCCTCGGTCTGGTTCGGCGTTACAATCCGCGCCGACCACGAGGAAATCCGCATCTGCGAAGGCGCCAATGTGCAGGAAAACGTGGTGATGCATATCGATGCGGGCTATCCGCTGACCATCGGCAGAAACTGCACCATCGGCCACAAGGCGATGCTGCATGGCTGCACCATTGGCGAGAACTCCCTGGTGGGTATGGGCGCAACTGTCCTGAATGGTGCGAAAATCGGCAGGAACTGCCTGATCGGTGCTGGCGCTTTGATCACCGAAAACAAGGAGATCCCGGACAACTCGCTGGTGATGGGCAGTCCCGGCAAGGTGGTTCGGGAGGTGGACGCGGCGCTGGCTGAAAAGCTCACTCAAAGCGCACTTCTTTACCAGGACAACATGCGCCGGTTCCGGGCAGAGCTGAAACCGCTGTAACCGGCGGGTTATGAAACATCCGCTTTACATTGAGGCGCTAGACAGGCGGGGATCTTAACTGCGGGGACCAGATGACAACGGATCTGATAGACGGGTTTCTGGCGGCGATTCCGCTGCCTGCTGTGATGGTCGACCAGACCGAACGCTTCATTGCCATCAACAGCGGTGCTGAGATACTGCTGGGGCAGGGGATCAGGGGGCGCCACTTTGCCACTATCCTGCGCCAGCCCAGCGTGGCCTCCGCGATCGAGGCCTGCCTGCAAGACAAGCAATCCCGTACTGCGCGGCATCTGTCCAACGACGGCGCGCAAGAGGCCACGTACACAGTCACTCTGCGCTATGTGTCTGGCATTGGTGCGGTGGGCGGCGGCGCGGTTCTGGCCTGTTTCGACGATACCACCGAACGCGAGCAGGCCGGCCAGATGCGCCGGGACTTTGTCGCAAATGTCAGCCATGAACTGCGCACGCCCCTGACTGCCCTGATCGGATTCATTGAAACCCTGCGCGGGCCTGCCAGGGATGACGCTGCCGCCCGCGACCGGTTTCTTATGATCATGGAAGGTGAGGCCAGCCGCATGAACCGCCTTGTGGGCGACCTCTTGTCGCTGAACCGGGTCGAAAGCGAAGAACGCGTGCGTCCCAAAGAACAGGTGGACCTGACCGGACTTCTGGACTCCACCCTCAAAACGCTGGCGCCGGTGGCTGAGGCGCGCAGCACTGTGTTGACCCTGGATGCACCGGAAGCCTCGGTCTTTGTCACCGGAGATCCGGATCAACTACAGCAGGTGTTCATTAACCTGGTGGAGAACGCAGTGAAATACGGCGGCGATCAGGTGCGGGTCGTGTTGACCCATACGGACCGCGATCCGTCGGTGCGCGCGGCCGCCGCGCTGGTTCAGGTGATCGACAACGGCCCGGGAATCGCTCCCATTCACCTGCCGCGGCTGACCGAACGTTTTTACCGCGCCGACAGCCACCGGTCCCGAGAGATGGGCGGCACTGGCCTTGGCCTGGCGATCGTCAAACATATCGTCAATCGCCACCGCGGACGGTTTCGGGTCGAAAGTGAACTTGGGCAAGGTTCTGTTTTCACAGTGGTTTTGCCGGATTAATCTATTCCCGCATGCCGATCTGTAGCCGCCGCCGCCGCTTTTCCACGGCGGCGGCTTTGCCGTTTGTATCAGATTTTTTCTGCCGAGCCCGGCTTTGTCATACAGCCGTTACATGGCTGTCACAAAAGCCTCATCAGCGGCTTCTAGGAGAGGCGGCAAGATCATCACGGGGTGATCGACCTTTGAAACTCTTGGAGACACAAATGTCCTTTGTGAAACTGACCGCTTCCGCTCTGGCGATTTCCGCCGTTTCCGCCACCGCAGCCGCCGCGCGCGATCAGGTGCAGGTTGCAGGTTCGTCCACCGTTCTGCCTTACGCCTCCATCGTGGCAGAAGCCTTTGGCGAGAACTTTGATTTCCCGACTCCGGTTGTCGAATCCGGCGGCTCCTCTGCCGGGCTCAAGCGTTTCTGCGAAGGTGTGGGCGAAAACACCATCGATGTCGCGAACGCGTCGCGCCGCATCAAAGACAAGGAAATCGCGGCTTGTGCCGAAAACGGCGTGACCGATATCATCGAAGTCCGCATCGGCTATGACGGCATCGTTTTTGCCTCCGACATCGGCGCCAATTCCTTTGAATTCACTCCAACCGACTGGTTCCTGGCCCTGTCCGACAAGGTGCTGGTTGACGGCGAACTGGCCGACAATCCGAACACCACCTGGGCTGACGTAAACCCGAACTTTCCGGCTGTGGACATCCAGGCCTTCGTGCCGGGTACCAAGCACGGCACCCGCGAAGTGTTCGAAGACAAAGTGATCCTGGCGGGCTGCGAGGCCACCGGCGCGTTTGATCAGCTGCTGGCCCAGGCTTCAGGCGACACCGACAAGGCCAGGCACAAAGCGGCTGAGAAAGCCTGTATCGCCCTGCGCACTGATGGCAAATCGGTAGACATCGACGGCGACTACACCGAAACCCTGGCCCGGATTGAGTCCAACAAGGACGGCATCGGCGTCTTTGGCCTGGCGTTTTACGAGAACAACACCGACAAGCTGCAGGTTGCCACCATGTCTGGTGTGGAGCCCTCGACCGAAAGCATTGCAACCGGCGAATACCCGGTCTCCCGCCCGCTGTTCTTCTACGTCAAGCAAGCCCACATCGGCGTGATCCCCGGCCTGAAAGAATATACCGAGTTCTTCGTCGCTGACGAAGTTGCAGGCGAAGACGGCCCGCTGGCCGAATACGGTCTGGTTGCCGACCCGCAGCTGACCGAAACCCAGGAAGCGGTTTCCAATGAGACCGTGATGGACGGTAACTCCTGAACAGGCCTGCCTGTGATCTGATCCTTGCCGGGGCGGAGCCATCCTCCGCCCCGGCGCAATCTTACTGCGGCAGGGCTGCCGCTGCTTAAACGCCACTGCCAAAACCGGAGCCTTTCATGCCCACTTTCTGGCTTGTTGCCCTCCTGCTTGCGCTCTCTGCCGCGGGGTACTATGGCGGCCGCCGCCGTGCGATTGCCACTGCCGCGGGCAATGTCAAAGATCTTCATTCGCTGCCATCCTATTACGGCTACCACGTGGCGCTTGCGGCTTTTGTGCCGTCTATCGCGGCGCTGGCCGTCTGGCTGCTGGCCCAGCCGGTGTTCATTGAAACCCGGGTCTCGGGTATGATCCCGGCAGAGGCAATCCCAGAAAGCTCTTCCATCGGTCTGGTGATGAGCGACGTGCGCCGGGTTGCCGAAGGGCTGGATTTGGCAGTGGAGCAGGGGCTTTTGACCCCCCGTGAGGCGCGCAATGCCAGCGCAGGCGCGCAGGACCTGCGTGCCCTGATGGGCGAGGTGGGCGTGGCCCTTGGCTCCAAGGTGCGTCCAGAGGCGCTGAGCGCTGCCCAGGCGTATCGCAACCTGTCCCAAAACGGTCGCGACGCCATGACGGCGGTTGTGGCGCTGCTGGCGATTGGTGGTTTTGTCTTCGCCTACATGCGCATCCACAAGGATTTTCGCGCCCGCAATGTCGTAGAGCGCGCGGTGCTGGCGCTCTTGATCCTGGCCGCCTCGCTGGCGATCCTGACGACGGTCGGCATTGTTCTGTCGATGCTGTTTGAAACCAAAAACTTCTTTGGCCTGCATTCCTGGACCGATTTCTTCTTCGGCACCACCTGGGCTCCCAACTTCCGCGGTGGCAGTGAACTGTCGATCCTGCCGCTTTTGTGGGGCACGCTTTACATCTCCTTGATCGCGCTGCTGGTGGCGGTGCCGGTCGGCCTGTTTGCCGCCATATACCTGTCGGAATACGCCAGTGGCGCCGTGCGCGCCTTTGCCAAGCCGCTGTTAGAGATCCTGGCGGGCATTCCCACCATCGTCTACGGCCTGTTTGCGCTGCTGACCGTAGGCCCGGCGCTGGCCGATCTCTTTGGCAAGGGCGGGCTTTTGGGGGTCGAGTGGATGGCTGGTGCCACCTCTGTTTTGACTGCCGGTCTGGTGATGGGCATCATGCTGATCCCCTTTGTGTCCTCGCTGTCCGATGACATCATCAACGCGGTGCCGCAGGCGATGCGCGACGGCTCTCTGGGCCTTGGCGCGACCAAGTCCGAAACCGTGCGCCAGGTGGTTTTGCCGGCAGCTCTGCCAGGCATCGTCGGCGCGGTGCTGCTGGCCGCCTCACGCGCGATCGGCGAGACCATGATTGTGGTGATGGGGGCCGGGGCGATTGCCAAGTTCTCTGCCAATCCGCTGGACTCGATGACCACCATCACCACCCGGATTGTCAGCCAATTGACCGGCGACACCGATTTTGCCAGCCCGGAAACGCTGGTTGCCTTTGCCTTGGGTCTGACCCTGTTTGTTCTGACCCTCGGCCTGAACGTCCTGGCGCTGTATATCGTGCGCACATACCGGGAGCAGTACGAATAATGACTGACCTCAGCCAAAACACCTCTGGCACCGCGCCCCGTAAACACGGCGGTTCGCTACTGGAACAAAGCCCGCATACCAAAAAGCGAAATGCCGCGGAAACCCGGTTCAAGGCCTATGGTATCGCCGCCATCGCAGCAGGTCTGCTGATGTTGGCTGTCCTGGTGACCACCATTGTTGGAAAGGGCACCGGGGCGTTCCAGCAGACCTTTGTCACTCTGCAGGTCGACCTTCTGGAACAGAAGCTCGACAAGAAGGGCAACCGCGATCTGGCTGACATCAAGAAGGTCACAACCTTTGGCTATGCGCCGATCATCAAGGGAGCCATGACCAGCGTGGTCGAGGAGCTGGGCATCGAGACCGGTCTCAAGGCCAAGCAGCTGGCGGCAATTCTGTCCAAGGACGCTGCCGCCCAGCTGCGCGAATATGTGATCGCCAATCCGGATCAGATCGGCCAGACAGTGGAGTTCCGCTTCCTCGCCTCCAGCCGTGTCGACGGCTACATGAAGGGTCGGGTTACCCGGGCTAGCATTGAGCGGGACAAGAACATTTCGCCGGAACAGCTTGATATTGTTGATGCCTTGGCCGTCGCTGGTGCGCTGGAGAAGACCTTTAACCTCGACTTCATTCTGGGCGCGGATGCCTCTGATGCCCGCCCCGAAGCGGCCGGTATCGGTGTCGCCATGCTGGGGTCACTGTCCATGATGCTGGTGGTGCTGGCGCTGGCCCTGCCGATTGGTGTGGCCGCCTCGATCTATCTTGAGGAGTTTGCGCCGCAGAACTGGCTCACCGACATGATTGAGGTGAACATCTCCAACCTTGCTGCGGTGCCGTCGATTGTGTTTGGTATCCTCGGCCTGGCCGTGTTCATCAACTATATGCACCTGCCGACCTCGGCACCGCTGGTGGGCGGTCTGGTGCTGACACTGATGACACTTCCGACCATCATCATCTCGACCCGCGCCGCGCTGAAAGCTGTTCCCCCGTCGATCCGCGATGCCGCGCTGGGTGTCGGCGCGTCAAAGATGCAGGCCGTGTTTCACCATGTGCTGCCGCTGGCCGCTCCCGGCATTCTGACCGGCACCATCATCGGCCTGGCGCAGGCACTGGGAGAAACCGCGCCGCTGCTGCTCATTGGCATGGTCGGCTTCATTGCCTCCAATGCGCCGGAAACCCTGGCGGACGGGCTGCTGGCCCCGAACTCTGCCATGCCTGCCCAGATCTACGAATGGGCCAAACGCGCTGACCCGGCGTTCTATGAACGCGCCTGGGGTGGCATCATCATTCTTCTCATCTTCCTGGTGACCATGAACACGCTTGCCGTGATCCTGCGCCGCCGCTTTGAACGCCGCTGGTAAGGGGGCATAGTGCAATGAACGACATGACCTTGATGGACAAGACCGTGGACACCCAGAACATCAAAATCGCCGCCCGAGACGTCAATGTCCATTACGGCGACTCCCACGCAATCAAAGACGTGAATGTCGAGATTGAGGATAAGACCGTCACCGCCTTCATCGGGCCCTCAGGCTGCGGCAAGTCGACCTTTTTGCGCTGCCTGAACCGGATGAATGATACCATTGGCATCTGCCGTGTGAAAGGCGACATCCTGTTGGATGGCGAAGACATCTATGACCGCCGCGTTGACCCGGTGCAGCTGCGCGCCAAGGTCGGCATGGTGTTCCAGAAACCGAACCCGTTCCCCAAGTCGATCTATGACAACGTGGCCTATGGTCCGCGTATTCACGGTCTGGCGAGAAACAAAGCGGAACTGGATGAAATAGTTGAGAAATCCTTGCGCCGTGCGGCGATCTGGGACGAAGTCAAAGACCGTCTGGACGCGCCGGGCACCGGCCTCTCCGGTGGTCAGCAGCAGCGCCTGTGCATTGCCCGCGCTGTGGCCACAGAACCGGAAGTCTTGTTGATGGACGAGCCCTGCTCGGCGCTGGATCCGATTGCGACTGCTCAGGTTGAAGAACTGATCGACGAACTGCGCAGCCGCTATTCGGTGGTGATCGTCACCCATTCAATGCAGCAGGCCGCCCGTGTCAGCCAGAAGACCGCCTTCTTCCACCTTGGAAACCTGGTGGAATTCGGCCCCACTGGCCAGATCTTCACCAACCCCGAAGATTCGCGCACGGAAAGCTACATCACCGGCCGGATCGGCTGATTTCTAGGAAAAACAAATGACTGCACAACATATTGCATCTGCTTTCGACCGTGATCTAGAGGCAATTCAAGCCCAGATCATGAAGATGGGTGGTCTGGTCGAGGCCGCGATCCGTGAGGCCGCCAAGGCGCTTGAAACCCGTGACGAGGAACTGGCGCTGACCGTGCGTCAGGGGGACAAGGCCATCGACGGTCTGGAAGAGCTTATCAACGAGGAAGCCGCCCGGCTGATCGCCCTGCGCGCGCCCGCGGCCTCCGATCTGCGGCTGGTTCTTTCGGTGATGAAGATCGCCGGCAACTTGGAACGCATTGGCGACTATGCAAAAAACATGGCCAAACGTACCGGGGTTTTGGCCCAGGGGCCGAACAACAGGGAGGGCACCTCAGCGTTGCGCCGCATGGCGCGCGAGGTGGAGCGAATGCTGAAGGACGCGCTTGACTCCTACATTCAGCGCGATGTGGAACTGGCCCGAGACGTGATTGAGCGCGACCGCGACGTGGACCAGATGTACAACGCCCTGTTCCGCGAGCTGCTGACCCACATGATGGAGGACCCGCGCAATATTTCAGCCTGTATGCATCTGCATTTCATTGCAAAAAATACGGAACGAATGGGCGACCACGTGACCGCGATCGCCGAACAGGTGATCTATTTGGTCACCGGCGAGAAGCCGGAAGAAGACCGTAAAAAAGCCGACACCACTTCGACCACACCGCAGGAGATCTGATCTATGGCTGCCGACCAGCCCACCGTTTTGGTTGTAGAGGACGAAATGGCGCAGCGGGAAGTGCTGGCTTACAACCTCGAAGCTGACGGCTTCCGCGTGCTCAGGGCCAAGGATGGCGAAGAAGCACTGCTGGTGGTCGAAGAAGACATGCCTGACATCATCATTCTCGACTGGATGATGCCCAATCTCAGCGGTATCGAGGTGTGTCGTCGTCTCAAAACCCGTGCAGAAACCCGCAATATTCCGGTGATCATGCTGTCAGCCCGATCCGAGGAAGTGGACAAGGTCCGAGGCTTGGAAACCGGTGCCGATGACTATGTGGTGAAACCATATTCGGTGGTCGAATTGATGGCTCGCGTGCGCAGCCAGCTGCGCCGTGTGCGGCCCTCAACTGTTGGGGTGCGGCTGGAGTACGGCGACATCGTGCTGGACGCCGAGACCCACAAAGTCAGCCGGGCCGGCAACGCGCTGAAGCTGGGGCCGACCGAATTCCGCCTGCTCTCCACCTTCATCGAAAAACCGGGCAGGGTGTGGAGCCGGGAACAGCTATTGGACCGGGTCTGGGGCCGTGACATCTATGTCGACACCCGCACCGTCGATGTTCACATCGGACGGTTGCGCAAGGCGCTGACCCAACATGGCGGCGATGATCCAGTGCGTACCGTGCGCGGTGCGGGTTATGCACTGGGCTGAAACCTGGGCTGAAACCTAGGTGGAAACAGCATATGGAGGTGCGCAGGCGGTGTACATCAAGTGCACGCCTGTCACCCCCACGATCCTCACAGGCTGGATTCACCGTGGCAGCGGATCCTCGGGCTGGGCTTTGCCGGCCAGCCAGCTGCGGAATTTCATCAGGGCCGGCGTGTTGGATTTGCGATCCGGCCAGACCAGATAATAGGCGCCATCAGTCTCCACTGGCTCTGCGTATAGTGCCACCAGGCGGCCCGTGGCCAGATCCTGCTCCACCAGGTAATCTGGCATTAGGGCGACCCCCAGCCCATGCAATGCTGCCTGAGTGATGGTTGCGAATTGGTCATAGATCGTGCCGCTCAAATCTGCCTCAGCCGCGATTTCTTGCCGCGCGAACCAATCCTGCCAGGCGGTTGTCCGGGTCTGGATGTGCAGCAGCGGCAGTCTTAAAATGTCCTTCGGCTCATCAACCCTGCGTCCTTCCAGAAGTTGTGGAGCGCAGACTGGAAGAAGCTGTTCGTGCTTCAGCAGCAGAGATTGCGTTCCAGGCCAGGACGCATCTCCAAAATGTATCGCTGCATCAAAAGGTTCAGCATCAAAGTTAAACGGTTCAAGCCGGGTTGCCATGTTGATAGTCACATCCGGATGCAGCCGGGCAAACTCCGGCAGCCGCGGCATCAGCCAGCGCATGCCAAAGGTCGGCAGAATGGCCAGATTAAGAGTTCCCGCCAGCGGTGCAGATTGCAGGCGCAGAGTGGATTGCACGATCAGGTTTAAGGCCTGACGGATCTCAGCAGCATAATCCTGGGCCTCTGTCGTCAGGGTCAGCCGTTTCTGGTCTCTCTGCACCAGTTCCATCCCCAATTGTCTTTCCAACGTTTGCAGCTGGCGGCTGACCGCGCCTTGTGTCAGCGCCAGTTCATCGGCGGCGGCTGAGGCGCTGCCAAGCCGGTCCAGCGCCTCCAGGGCGCGCAGGGAGGATATTGAAGGGAAGAACTTTCGTGACACAGACATGTATGAGTTTTTGTCATGCTTTGTTGCCAAAGTCTCGCTGTTTTTTCCGTTCACCTCCCGTTAGGGTTTGGCCAAATCGTAAATCACTGAGGTGACAATATGACCGGCAAACCTGAATTGCGCGCCAAAGATGCCCCGGATCTGGGCCGTTTCAACTGGGAAGACCCCCTGCGGCTGGAAGACCAGTTGAGTGAAGACGAGCGGATGATCTCTGCCTCTGCCCGTGCTTATGCGCAGGAGAAACTTCAACCGCGCGTGCTAAGCGCCTATGAAAATGAAGAAACTGACCCGGAGATTTTCCGTGAGATGGGGGAGATGGGCCTCCTTGGCACCACGATTCCTGAGCAGTACGGCGGCCTCGGCGGTGGTTATGTGTCTTATGGTCTAGTGGCGCGCGAAGTGGAGCGTGTCGACAGCGGCTACCGCTCTATGATGTCAGTGCAAAGCTCGCTGGTCATGTATCCTATTTACGCATACGGCAGCGAAGAACAGCGTCAGAAATACCTGCCCAAACTGGCGACCGGCGAATGGATCGGCTGCTTCGGCTTGACGGAACCAGATGCGGGTTCTGATCCTGCTGGCATGAAGACCCGAGCCGAGAAAACTGATGGTGGATATCGGCTTACGGGATCAAAGATGTGGATCTCGAATGCTCCGATAGCGGATGTTTTTGTGGTCTGGGCAAAGTCCGAAGCACATGGCGGCAAGATCCGGGGCTTTGTCCTGGACAAGGGGCTGAAGGGCCTGAGTGCGCCGAAAATCGAGAATAAGGCTTCCTTGCGCGCCTCTGTCACCGGCGAGATCGTACTGGATGGCGTCGAAGTTGGAGAAGAGGCGCTGCTGCCGCATGTCGAAGGGTTGAAGGGGCCGTTTGGCTGTTTGAACCGCGCGCGCTACGGTATCAGCTGGGGGGCGATGGGGGCCGCAGAGGCCTGCTGGCACGCCGCGCGCCAATACGGGCTGGACCGTAGCCAGTTTGGCCGTCCGCTGGCAAACACCCAGCTGTTCCAGCTGAAGTTGGCAAACATGCAAACAGAAATCACCCTGGGTTTGCAGGCCTCGTTGCGGGTTGGACGCCTGATGGACGAAGCCAATGCAGCACCGGAGATGGTGTCTATCATCAAGCGCAACAACTGCGGCAAGGCATTGGAAATCGCGCGGATGTCACGTGATATGCACGGCGGCAACGGCATCAGCCTCGAGTTCGATGTGATCCGGCACATGGTGAACCTGGAGACTGTGAACACCTATGAGGGCACACATGACGTTCATGCACTGATCCTGGGCCGGGCCCAGACCGGATTGCAGGCGTTCTTCTGAAACACATTCAGCAGCGCGGAGTAATGCGCCACGCTGCATTTTTGCAAAATTGTTTTGCGAAACTGATGCGGATATTCATTCAGGTGATTTCGCAAAGGATCAACCCGCTGTTCTGTAACTGAAATCAATGTAACAAGCCGTTGGAGATGTTCACATGCGAAGGAAGCGGGAGCCGTGAAACCTCTGCTCCGCTTGCTTTGTGTGCTTGAAACCCGGTTAACGCAGGTCTGCAAGCCAGCGGTAGTTCAGGTCTAGTCGCCGATTTTCGCCATCATGCTTTGTGAAAACGCAAGGCGTTACTTCCTGGCACCTTGGCGCTTCTACCCTGGCATTATTGCAAATTGAATGCAGCGTGATTTCGGTGTTCCGTGGTCGGCTTGCGGTTTTGCAAAGTCTAATTTGCATGGATGCACGTCTTGAAATGCAAGGCCGCCCTGTGATTTGGCGCTGGAAATTTGCATAAATGCGTTCGTTTACAATGCCTTAACCTGTTGTGAAGTGCAATAGGTAAACAGGAAGAGCGCTTAAGTCTGTCGCTGAAAATATGTCTCAGAACAGGACAAGAAAACGGGCCGGAAAATCCGGCCCGTTAGGAACAGCTGCCAGTCTGAGTTAGGCGGGCAGGTGAATGTTGAATTTATTGCGGATCGCCATGTCTGTTTCAGCATCAAACCGTGCAACAGCGCGCTGGGACAGGATTTCCTCCTTTTTTGCTGTGGCTTTGGCAATCAAGTCGGGTTTTTCCAGCTCCGCCCATTCTTTGGGCGAGGTGCGGTCGCCAAGAGCGGGATAAACGTAGTCCACTTGCATCCGGCTGAGGGTCTGATCTGTCCCCAGATAGTGGCCGGGGCCCTCCAGGCAGGTGGCCCGCATCTGGTCGAGCGCCAGAGTTTCGTCATTGACTTCGATGCCGCGGACGCAACGCTGAGCCTGGCCGAGCAGATCATTGTCCAAGATCAACGATTCCAGGCAGAACCCCAGCAGCGACGCATGCATTCCGGCCGCTTCATAGACCATGTTCAGACCGGAAAGGCCGGCCATCACCGCAGAGCACATTTGCTCCCAGCCAGCTTGCATATCCGGCAATTTGGAATCCGAGGCACCAGCAGCTGCGCCACCAGGAAGATTGTAGAACTTGTGCATCTGTGCGCATCCTGCGGACAGAAGCGCCTGTTCGCCTGAGCCAACCGACATTGCGCCTGTGCGCAGGTCCAGCCCGAAGGGCCAAGTGCCGAAAATCGCGGGAGCGCCAGGCTTTACGGCGTTTACGTAAACCAGCCCTGCAAGACATTCTGCAACAGCCTGAGCGATCGCCCCGGCAATGGTGGAAGGCGCTGTTGCGCCGGCCATGCCAGCCGACAGCAGCAGCACAGGCATGCCGCCCTTGATGCATTCTTCCATCACTTCGCAAGATTCGGTTGCGAATTTCAGCGGCGGAACGACGAAGCAGTTGGAGTTCGACACAAAGGGACGTTCGCGCCACTTGTCTTCACCGCCAGCAATCATGTGCAACAGTTCAAGGCCGTGTTTCACAAAGTCCGGCTCAGTGAAAGAGACGCCAACGTGTTTGCTGGTACCGGCGGTGGTGGCGTAAATGGAGTTCAAATCCATTTCAAGGTTGTCAGGAATGTCGCGGCAGACCATCGGGCGCTGGACAAAGTGGATGTTGTCCAGCTGGTCGCAGATGCGGGCGGCGTCATGCAGATCCTGCACGGTGGAATCGCGGTACTCGCGGCCGTTCACATCTACCACGCTGACAGCTGCACCCGCAGTGCCGTAGTGCACGCGTCCGCCGGACAGTTGCAGGTCGTTCTTGCCGTCACGGCTGAACAGCGTCACAGAGCGGTTTGCCTTGGCAATGGTGTCCTCGACCAGCGCGCGGGGGAACCGGATGCGGCCATCATCGCCAAGCGTACAGCCGGCAGCTGTGAGATAGTCGATGCCGCTTGGAGGGGCGTCAGCAAGACCGATTTCTTCCAGAGCTGTGAGCGCGGCCTGGTGGATCTTTTCCATGTCTGTCTGGCTGAGAAGTTTCAGCGCGGTTGATTCCATGCCGGGACGGACCGGACGCAGATGCTCCGGCAGAGCAGCGGCGCGGGCTGCCCGGCGTGCATTACGGCCGCCGCTGCGAGCTGCGCGGGTGGTGGTGGCTTGGTCGTTCATTCAAAGGGGCCTTTCAGGAGAGATTTGCAAAGAAATGAGGTATTTCAATTCTTTGCGGCCGACCCCTGGCTGCACGGCCCCGCGCCGCACCGATCGTGCGGCAGATGAGGCTGAGAAGGCTGCGTTCTTCTTGCATGCGGTCTCCTGTGACTTTCCGGCAGTGTGGCATGCGTTTGCGAAGTTTCTATCACGATAGCGACCTGAGTGAAAAATGCGACAATTTTTTCACCGAGGGCAATTTCTCTGTCAAAGCAAAGAGGGTTTACTAAATTATAGCGTTTTTACTGGGGCGGTCGGCATTTTTTACGGTTTCGGCCTCGCTTGGGAATTGGCAGTCTGGCTGTGGGAACGAAATATTAAGCATTATTGCGGATCCTGAGGGTGTTGGGGGATGGCGCGCTGAGAGGTGCATTGAAAGAAGGCACAGCCACATGCCGATGGTTAGGATGACCAAACTCTGCCAAACACTCTCTGTGGTGCTTTTCATGACTTTTTTCCAGGGGCAGCCCGGACTGACTGAAGAGGGCGGGCAAACGCTTTTGGGCCTTTATCCGCGGGATGTGCAAAAGGCCTCAGGTGGTGCAGCTCAGTCGTTTGAGATCCGGTATAGTCATGAGGCAGATGGATTGGTGGTGGGCGGCAGCCTAGCAACCGGTCAGAACGGTCCTCTGACGCGCGCAGTTCAGGCTGAACAGACACATGAACTGCGGCTTCATGCAGGTTACGACTTTGGTCCTGCCACTGGCTTTGTCACGGTGGGACGGATGCAGGCGGAAGCATCGCAAGGGCGGCGTCATGGGGCGCTGTTCGGTTTCGGAATGCAGGTGTCCCTGAACCGCGCATTGCAGCTGACCGGGGAGCTGTTGCACTATGAGGTCGGCCCCAAGGACGGGAGCGCAAGCCCACGCGGTGAAACCTTGGCTGTGAGCGCTGCATTCCGTTTCTAGCTGCTGCGCTGCGCTTGGTTTTCGGCTCCAGTAGGGAAAGCAGGATCGATTTCAATCACTTGGCAATAATTCGCCTGTGGTGCCCGGCGGAAAGGCGCGGGCTGGACCGGGATTTCGGCCAGTCACTGCCAATTCAGGGGCTGTGAGCCGTGCGGCACTGGTAACTGACCTGCCTAGCCCTTTTGTAAGCATCAACGGCGCATCGACTGCGCCGGGACTGCAAAAGGAGAAGTCAGAATGACTCGTTTCGTAGCTATGACAGCCATCGCAACCATTATGGGCAGTGCGGCTTTCGCCGGCAATCTGGTTGAGCCGGCCGTCGAACCAGCGCCGACCCCGGCGCCAGTGGTGGTAAATGAAGGCGGCGATTGGACCGGATTTTATCTGGGTGGCCAGATCGGCCAGTTGGACGCAGATGCCAGCAATGGTGCGTCTGGGGATGATGCCGCTTATGGTATCCACGGCGGATATAATTATGATTTTGGCCGCTTTGTACTTGGTGGCGAGCTAGACTATGACGCAACCGATCTGGACCTGGGTGGCGGTGCCACTGTCGACTCGGTTGCACGTGCCAAGGTAAAGGCAGGCTATGACTTTGGCAGGGTGCTGGCCTATGTGACCGGCGGTGTCGCCGAAGCTGACAGCTCGCTGGGCAGTGAAACCGGCGACTTTTACGGCGTCGGCGTAGCTTACCAGGTGACAGATCAATGGCAGGTCGGCGGTGAAGTGCTGGAACATGACTTTGACCAGTTCGGTTCGTCCGGCGTCGGCGCTGATGCCACCTCTGTTTCCCTGCGCGCATCCTTCAAGTTCTAAACACACACTGGCAACGGCGCGGCACTCCTGTTCCGCCGCGCCGTCGGCCGCCCGGTCAGTGCCCAAGGCTGGCGGGGCGGTCTCTGCTGCCTAATGGCTGCCAAAAGGCTTGGCGCTGCGGCGGGCCCATGTTAAGCAGCCTTTATGAACCAGAATGGCACCACCATTACTTGCTGCATTACCTGCTGACATTTCAGCGGGCTGGTTTCTGTCGTTTTCATTTCTCTGACAAGTTGCTAAGCCCGCGCTGTGCGCATTGGGTAGTGCCTGCCGTTTTGGCTGGGCGTGCGAAAGGAACCGGGCATGGGAACCAAAGACAGAGTGATCAAGCTGCAGAACACGAAGACCCGTAAGAAAGAGGTCTTTGCGCCGATCAATGCCGAGAATGTTCGGATGTATGTCTGCGGACCCACGGTTTACGACCGGGCGCATCTGGGCAATGCGCGTCCGGTGGTGGTGTTCGATGTTCTTTACCGACTTCTGCGTGAGGTTTATGGACCTAATGCAGTGACTTACGCCCGCAACTTCACAGACGTGGATGACAAGATAAACACCCGTGCTGCAGAAAGCGGACGGCCAATCGGTGACATCACTGCCGAGACGGTGCAATGGTTCCTTGATGACATGGGCGCGCTTGGCGCGCTGGAGCCGAACCATATGCCGCGGGCGACCCAGTATATTCCGCAAATGGTGGCAATGATCGAAGATCTGATCGCCAAGGGCCACGCCTATGCCGCGGAAGGCCATGTGCTCTTTGCCGTCGACAGCTGGAAAACGCTGTACGGAAAATTGTCGGGCCGCTCGGTTGACGACATGATTGCCGGCGCCCGGGTTGAAGTCGCCCCTTACAAGAAAAATCCAATGGATTTTGTTCTGTGGAAGCCCTCAAGTGATGATTTGCCGGGCTGGGACAGCCCCTGGGGCCGCGGCCGGCCGGGTTGGCATATTGAATGTTCGGCCATGTCTTATGAATTGCTGGGCGAAACCTTTGACATTCACGGTGGCGGAAATGACCTGATGTTCCCCCATCATGAGAATGAAATTGCGCAAAGCTGCTGTGCAAATGGTGATGACAGCTTTGCAAGATACTGGCTGCACAACGAGATGCTGCAGGTAGAAGGCAAGAAGATGTCCAAGAGCCTGGGCAATTTCTTCACCGTGCGTGACCTGCTGGATCAGGGTTATCCGGGAGAGGTGATCCGGCTGGTGTTCCTGCAGACGCATTACCGCAAGCCGATGGACTGGACTGACAAGAAGGCCAAGGAGGCTGAGGCGACGCTGCGCAAGTGGCGTGCGCTGACCGCGGGCATCGAACCCGCGTCCAGCGCTGCTGCCGCGGTTCTGGATGCGCTGGCGGATGATCTCAATTCAGCTGGTGCCATTGCAGAACTGCACAAGCTGTACGCGGCTGGAAATGCTGCCGACCTACTTGCATCTGCGCAAATGCTGGGTCTGCTGACCGGAGAAATGGGCGCCTGGGCTGCGGCAACTTCTGTTGATTTGTCTAGATACGAGGCGCAGCTGTTCGAGGCGCGTCAGAAAGCCATGGAAAGCAAAGACTTCTCGGCAGTTGATCAACTGAAAGCAGCCTTTGTTGCAGCTGGCCTGGAAGTACGAATGAGCAAGGCCGGTGTGGAGCTGGTGCCGGGTACGGGTTTTGACCCGGCTAAGCTGGAGGAGCTTTGATGGCCAAAGAACGCCTTTATCTTTACGACACCACCCTGCGGGACGGGCAGCAGACCCAGGGGGTGCAGTTCTCTACTGCCGAGAAGAAGCAGATTTCCCTGGCGCTGGATGCACTGGGAATTGACTACATCGAAGGTGGCTGGCCTGGGGCCAATCCGACCGACAGTGCGTTTTTCGGAGAAGCTCCGGAAACGCGTGCGACGATGACCGCTTTTGGTATGACCAAACGGGCCGGGCGGTCGGCTGAAAACGATGATGTTCTGGCGGCAGTGATGAACGCCGGCACCCCGGCTGTTTGCCTGGTCGGCAAGAGCCACGATTACCATGTGACCCATGCGCTTGGGATCACGCTGGAAGAAAACCTGGGCAATATCCGGGCCTCGGTCGCCCATATTGCGGCGCAGGGTCGTGAGGCGCTGTTTGACGCCGAGCATTTCTTTGACGGCTACAAGGACAACCCGGAATATGCACTGGCGGCTTGCCGCGAGGCACTTGAAGCCGGGGCGCGCTGGGTGGTGCTGTGCGATACCAATGGCGGCGCGTTACCGGCAGAGGTTCATCGGATTGTCCGCGAAGTAGTAGCGGCAGGCATTCCAGGTGAGAAACTCGGCATACACACCCATAATGACACAGAAAACGCCGTAGCTTGCTCCTTGGCGGCGGTGGATGCCGGAGCGCGGCAAATCCAGGGCACGCTGAATGGACTTGGGGAACGTTGCGGCAATGCAAACCTGACCGCGCTGATCCCGACACTGCTGCTGAAGGAGCCTTATGCCAGCCAGTTCGACACCGGGGTGAGTCTGGACGCGCTGGCGGGGCTGACACGGATCAGCCGCATGCTGGACGATATTCTGAACCGGGTTCCGGTTCGGCAAGCGGCCTATGTCGGCGCCTCGGCCTTTGCGCATAAGTCGGGGCTGCACGCCAGCGCGATCTTGAAAGATCCTTCGACTTATGAACACATCGTGCCGGGCACGGTCGGCAATGCGCGGGTAATCCCGATGTCGAACCAGGCCGGCCAGTCGAACCTGCGCAAGCGGCTGATGGACGCAGGCCTGAGCGTCGACAACGGCAACCCGGCCTTGGCGCGGATTCTGGAGCGGATCAAGGAGCGTGAGGCGGAAGGCTATTCCTATGACACGGCGCAGGCCTCGTTTGAGCTGCTGGCGCGCAAGGAATTGGCACAGCTGCCGGAATTCTTCGAGGTAAAACGCTACAAGGTCACCGTTGAGCGGCGCAAAAACAAGTACAACCGCATGGTCAGCCTGTCCGAGGCGGTGGTCGTGGTGAAGGTTGATGGCGAAAAACGCCTGTCGGTCAGTGAATCACTGGATGAAACCGGCAGCGACCGCGGCCCGGTGAATGCTCTGGCACGGGCGCTGAGCAAAGACCTGGGGCGGTATTCTGTGCAATTGGAAGACATGCGGCTTGTCGACTTCAAGGTGCGGATCACCCAAGGCGGCACTGAGGCTGTTACCCGAGTCATTATCGACAGTGAAGACAGCCAGGGCCATCGCTGGTCAACCGTTGGGGTCAGTGCGAACATAATCGACGCCTCGTTTGAGGCGCTGCTGGACGCAATCCGCTGGAAACTGATCCATGACGGGCAGGTGGATGCTGTTTGATGCGGACCTGACCGCCTGCGCGGAACTGGTGCAAAAGGGCGATCCTGACCGGTTTTTGGCTGTGATGGCTGCCCCCGTTCAGGCAAGGCCGCAGCTATTTGCACTTTATGCTTTCAACATCGAGCTGGCTCGGGCGCCCTGGGCCAGCCAAGAGAGCATGATTGCGGAAATGCGGGTGCAATGGTGGCGTGATGTCGGGGCGGAGATTGCAGAGGGCAAGCCGGTCCGCCGCCATTATGTTGCGACGCCCCTGGCGCGGCTTCTGACACCAGAGCTGGCCATCTGTTTTGACGGTATGGCAGAGGCGCGGCGCTGGGACATCTACAAGGACCCCTTTGAGGATGACGCGGCGTTTGACCGCTATATCAACCGGACCAGTGGGTCGCTGATGTGGATGGCCGCGGCGTCTTTGGGGGCGGCAGAGGAAGCCGTAGTCAGGGACTTTGGGTATGGTGCCGGGGTTGCCAACTGGCTGCGGGCGATTCCAGAGTTAGAAGCGCAGAAACGCATTCCACTGCTGGACGGTACGCTGGAAGGTGTTCAAGCTTTGGCGTGCAAGGGTCTGAAAAGTATAAAAGAAGCGCGCCGGCGGCGGGCCGAGGTTTCGAAATCTGCGGGGGCAGCGTTGCTGTCCGGCTGGCAGGCGGAAGCGGTTTTGCTGCAGGCAATCCGAGAGCCCGAGCGCGTCGCGCAGGGCGCCCTGGGTCAAAGCGAGTTCCGGCGCCGGGCGGGGTTGATGCGCCGGGCAGTCACCCGGCGCTGGTAGCGCGGCTTAGCGGGGACAGGGCATCCTTCTGGGGCCTTCGTTATAGCAGCTCAGGACGTCTCAAGTCTCCTTGGGGCGCAGCACCAGCCACAAAAGCGCGCCGCCAGCCAGCATCAGGAACGGGGCCATGGCCATGTTGACGGCATTCCAGCCGTGCACCGGATTGCCTCCGGAACAGTTCATAAGACCGCCAGAGGCCAGTGACGCCATAGTGACACCTCCGAATACCAGAAGATCATTGAGACCTTGCATCCGGCCTTTCTCGTGGCTGTCATGGGCGCCAGCCAGCATGGTGGTTGCGCCAATGAAACCAAAATTCCAGCCAAGGCCAAGAAGAACCAGTGCGGCAAAGAAATTTTCCAGTTCAACGCCGTGCAGCGCAACCGCGCCAGCGCCAGCTAGGATGATCAGACCAGCGGCGACGATCTTTTCTACGCCGAAACGGGCAATCAGGTGACCTGTGAAGAAGGACGGCACATACATCGCCAGAACGTGGAACATCACCACATCAGCTGCGTTGTTCTTGGAAAATCCGCAGCCCACAACAGCCAGCGGAGTGGATGTCATCACAAGATTCATCAGCGCATAGGACACCATCGCGCAGATAACTGAGACAGCAATGACCGGGGTTTGCAGCAGCTCAAGACGGCTGCGGCCCTTGGGGCTGTCTTGGCTGGGTGCGGGCGGCTTGGGTATGTCCAGAAACAGGAACAGCGTTGCCCCGAAAACATTGACAGCAATCACCGCCATGTAGGTGCCAAGAAAAGGAATAACAAAGGCTTGGCTGGTGAGCTTGACAAGCTGAGGGCCGATTAATGCGGCCGCGAGACCACCCGCCATCACATAGGAGATCGCCTTGGGGCGGAACGCTTCTGATGCGGTATCGGCTGCTGCGAACCGGTAGAAACCATGCGCGCTCATATAGACGCCGGTCAGCAAGCTGCCGAGCAAGAAGACCGGGAAAGAGCCAAGATACAAGCCATAGGCACCAACCAACCCGCCAGCCGCGCCAAAGGCGGCGCCGGTGAAGAATCCTGCGCGGCGGCCCCACCGCTGCATGATGGCAGAGACCGGCGTGGCCGCCAGCATCGACCCGCCGACGATCAACGAGATCGGCAACGTTGCGAAACAGGGGTTCGACGCAAGCGATTGCCCCGCAAGACCGCCAACGATGAAGATCATTGGCATCTGAGCGCCAAGAATCGCCTGTGCCAGCACCAGGATGGCAACGTTTTTCTTGGCGAGCGCGTCGCCGGGGGTGGTCATGCTCATGCTCATGTGGGATGCGTAGCGGTGAACGGCTGGCGGGGCAAGGCGCTTACTGCGCCGGAAGGCTGAGACGCTGCCGGTGCTATAGGTGGTGACGTGGCGTCAGAACAACACAAGTTTGTGCCCGGCGTGGGCCGGATTATCCAGTGCGACGATTGCGTCCAGGAAGGTGCCGATTGGCTGGCGGCACAGGACAGTCGTTTCGGCTTGGCGCTGGAGCTGACCGGCCCGCTGCCTCTGCGGCGCAAGCCGGAAGGTTTTTCTGAGTTGCTTAGCGCCATCGTCAGCCAACAGGTCAGCGTGGCCTCTGCCAATGCAATCTGGAAACGGATGAAGGACGCCAAGCTGACCGGCCCCCGCAAAATTCAGTGGGCAAGTGATGAGGATCTGAGGGCCGCAGGTCTAAGCCGTCAGAAAATCCGTTACGCGAGGGCACTGGCAGAGGCACGCATAGATTTCAAAGCGTTACGAACTGCATCTGATGCAGAGGTGATTGCAACATTGATCGAAGTGCCTGGCATTGGTGTCTGGACCGCAGAGATTTACGCGATGTTTTCGCTGGGGCGTGCAGATGTGTTCGCTCATGGTGATCTGGCTTTGCAAGAGGCCGCACGGGTGCTGTTTGATCTGTCGGCCCGACCGAAAGAGCGTGAGATGCGGAAAATTGCAGAAGCCTGGTCTCCTTGGCGTTCGGTTGCGGCGCGCATTCTGTGGGCCTATTACCGGGTAGCGAAGGACAGGGAAGGAATCCGATGACTCGTGTACTGAATGCCGGCCGCAAGGAGCCGCTCTCCGGTGAAACCCGCTCTGTTGTGGTGTTCCTGCATGGCTATGGGGCCAATGGTGCGGACCTGCTGGGGCTGGCTGATCCGCTGAGTGAACACTTGCCGGATACATTGTTTGTGGCGCCAGACGCTCCGGAGGCCTGCGCCGGTGCGCCGATGGGGTTCCAGTGGTTCCCAATCCCGTGGATCGACGGCTCTTCGGAAGAAGAAAGCATGCGCGGCATGCAGGCCGCGGTCGAGGATCTGAACGCGTTTCTTGACGCTCTGATGGTGGACGAGGACGTTCTGCCGGAACAGGTGGCTTTGTTTGGCTTCAGCCAGGGCACCATGATGAGCCTTCACGTTGCACCGCGGCGCGAGGATGCGATAGCCGGGATCGTGGCCTTTTCTGGCCGCTTGCTGGAACCGGAGTTGCTGAAAGATGAGGCGGTCTCGAAGATGCCGGTGCTGCTGGTGCACGGGGATCAGGATGATGTGGTTCCGGTGCAATCTCTGCCGGAAGCTGCAGAAGCCCTCCAGGAAGCGGGTTTCCAGGATGTGTTTGCCCATATCCAGAAAGGCACCGCCCATGGCATCGCGCCGGATGGATTGAGCGTGGCGCTGGCCTATATGCGAGATAAGTTGAGCCTGTAATAAGTTGAAAGATATGGGGTATAAGCCAGTCGCGGGTCAGGCTGACCACAGATGTGGCTCGGCTATCTCCACTGAATTTCCAGCTGGGTCCCGGAAGTAAACAGACCGGGGCCCGTGCGGCCAATCAAACTCTGCCTCGATTTCAACTCCCGCTGCGCGCAGCCGGTCGCGCATTTCCAGCAAGGCATCGCGCGGCTGGGCAAAACAGATATGCCCGGCGCCTTGTGCGCCATGGGGAGGGACCGGCAAGCGTGGGTTGCCGGGTGGATTAACTGTTTCTGTTGCATTGAACAGGAGCACGACGGCAGGGCCGCATCGAAAGAATACATGGCGGTTTGCCACTTTTTGAATGCACTCTAGCCCCAGAACGCCGCCATAAAAATCTTCTGCAGCGTCTAGGTCGTCCACATAGAGCGCGGCTTCAAGAATGGCTTGCGGTGCAGGGGCTTTGGGCAGCATGACAGCAGGGTATCAGCGACGGCGCGGCCTGTCACCTTTTGCCGGGCGTCCGGCTGCCTTCTTGGGCCTGCGCGGTGGCTTCTGCGAGGGTTTGGGTGGGCCGGGCACCCGGGGCGGCTCCAGATCCTCCCAACTGCCCTGTCCCAGCCCGTCCAGGGACCAAGTGCCAATGCTGTAGCGGATCAGCCGCAGAGTAGGATGGCCGACGGCAGCTGTCATCCGCCGAACTTGCCGGTTGCGGCCTTCGCGGATGGTCAGCGAGATCCAGCTGTCAGGAACTGTCTTGCGCACCCTGACTGGCGGGGTGCGGGCCCAAAGACCGGGCGGTTCCGGAATAGGCTGTACTTGGGCAGGGAGGGTCTTTCCGTCTTTCAGATCAATGCCTTCGGCCAGCAGGCGGAGTGCGTCTTCGCTTGGAACACCTTCTACCTGCACCCAATAGGTCTTGTCCATTTTGTGCTTGGGGTCGGTGATCCAGGATTGCAGGCGGCCATTGTCTGTCAGCAGCATCAACCCTTCGCTGTCGCGGTCCAGGCGCCCGGCAGCATAGACGTCGGGACAATCGATGTACTGGCTGAGCGTGGCCCGCGGGCTGTCCTGACTGCCGCGATCCGTGAATTGCGGCAGCACATCATAGGGTTTGTTAAATCGGATCAGGCGAGTCATGGCAGGGCAATATGCGGGCAAGACTGTCAGTGCAAGAGCCACGCAGGCAGCGGACTTGTGGATAACTGTCACAGCCCTGTCATGGAACGAGCGTAACCAACTCTCGACATATTGTGGGTCATAGGGGCTTGTCAGGCATCAACCACGATATATAGTCAAAGACAAGCTGGGGCGGGTTCCCCGCTCTGGTTCCGGGAAACGGAAGATCAGGGCGAGGAAGACGTTCAAAAATGGATGGCGATTTCAGAGCAGAGTTTGTCAGATCTCCTGGGGCGCTCAAGCAGCACCCCGCGCTGGTGCTGAATGCGGATTACCGGCCGCTGTCGTATTACCCGTTGTCGCTTTGGTCCTGGCAGGATGCGGTGAAGGCCGCCTGGCTGGACCGGGTGGCCATCGTTGCTGAATACGATGAGGTGGTGCACAGTCCGAGCACTGTGATACGAATACCTTCTGTGGTGGTTTTGAAAGATTATGTGAAACCTCAAAAGCGCGTAGCCTTCACGCGCTTTAATTTGTTTCTACGGGACGAATTCTGCTGTCAGTACTGCGGCAGCAAAGGGGAATTGACCTTTGATCACGTGGTGCCGCGCGCCGCCGGCGGGGTGACCAGCTGGGAAAACGTGGTTGCAGCCTGCAGTCCCTGCAATCTCAAGAAGGGGTCCAAATCGCTGCACCGGGCAGGAATGTCGCTGCGCAAGCCGCCACGGCGACCGGGGGCAGAAGAATTGCGCAATACAGGCCGGAAATTTCCGCCGAACCATCTGCACGAAAGCTGGATGGACTTCTTGTACTGGGATACCGAACTGGACGCTTGATCAAGGTCAAGCAGCCATTGGCATTTTACGAAAACCGGCCATCCCGCGTCTGCATCGGGGCGCGTTGTTGAGGCAGACCAGCGGTGCTGGTCCTCAAGAACACTGCAGTCAGGCCGGGTTCCTAAAGCCGTCCGAAAACGGGCGGAGATGCTGGCGGCCCCTTTTTCACGGACCGCCTTGCATATCCACACTCAGCTCTTGGCGCGTTGCAGCATTCCGAACAGATCCCGGGGATCATCAGGGTCCGCAAGCATATCCAGATCAAAGCAGTAGCCGGTGTTCTTAATGCAATCTCGGATATAGCGCAAGGCTGAGAAGTCCTCGATCGCAAAGCCGACACTGTCGAATAGCGTAATCTGACGGTCGCCGGTCCTGCCTTGCGTCTTGCCGGTAATCACTTCCCACAGTTCCGTTACAGCAAAGTCTTCCGGCATCTGCTGGATCTCGCCTTCGATACGGGTTTGTGGAGGGTATTCGACGAAAACGTCTGAACGCGTAAGAATGCCTGCAGCAAGCTCGGTCTTGCCGGGGCAGTCTCCGCCGATTGCGTTGATATGGACACCGCTGCCAACCATGTTGTCGGTCAGAATTGTTGCGCATTGTTTGTCGGCTGTGCAGGTTGTGAGAATGTGCGCGCCTTCAATGGCTTCTTCCGGCGTCCTGCATGACACGACTTCAATTCCCAATCCCTGGAGGTTGCGGGCGCATTTCTCGGTTGCTGCAGCATCCTTGTCATACAGACGTACGGATTTGAGGCCGATGATTGCTTTCATAGCCAGTGTCTGGAACTCTGACTGGGCGCCATTTCCAATCATGGCCATTGTATCTGCACCCTTTGGCGCCAGATATTTAGCAGCCATAGCTGAAGTCGCTGCAGTGCGCAACGCTGTCAGAATGGTCATTTCTGTCAACAGCACGGGATAGCCGGTATAGACGTCCGCCAGCAGGCCGAAAGCCGTGACAGTTTGCAGACCTTCTGAGGTGTTCTTGGGATGGCCATTCACATATTTGAAGCCATAAGATTCCCCGTCGGAAGTTGGCATAAGCTCAATGACACCAACGTCAGAATGACTGGCAACACGCGGGGTCTTGTCAAACAGTTCCCAGCGCTTGAAATCGGCTTCGACATAATCTGCCAGATCGCGCAGAATCTGTTCTATGCCAACGTGATGAATAAGGCGCATCATGTTGTCAACGCTTACAAAAGGCACCAGGGCCTTGTCCGAAGGCTGGGTCATGCGATTTTCCTTTCATGGGCCTGTGGCGCGATGGCAAACGGCGCCTGGAAATTTGCGACGGCAGAGAGAGGTTGCAGGCTGTTCACTGATAGCTCCGGGTCGGACGGTCAAACACACGGCGGCCAAGTGCCGAGGCGCAAAGGTCGACCATCAGATGGGCGGTGCGGCCGCGTTCGTCGAGAAAGGGGTTCAGCTCGACCAGATCCAGTGAAGTCATCAAGCCGGAGTCGTGCAGGATCTCGCAAACAAGATGTCCTTCGCGGACAGTTGCACCGCCGGGAACGGTTGTTCCAACTGCCGGGGCCACAGATGGGTCGAGGAAATCCACATCCAGCGAAACGTGCAGCATGCCGTTTGCCTGTGCCACCCGTTCCAGGAATCGGTTCAGCGGCCCGGCAATTCCGTTTTCGTCAATGTGCCGCATGTCGTGAGTCAGAATGGCGCTGTCTTCCAAGGCCAACCGTTCCTGTGAATCCACGGAGCGCAGCCCGATCATGCAAATATTTTCTTGAGGAACCGGATTTTTCACATCAGGAAAGCCTTCGAACCCCTTGCGCCCAGTAAAGTATCCTACTGGCGTGCCGTGCAGATTGCCGCTGTCGGTGGTATGCGGGGTGTGGAAGTCAGTATGCGCGTCAAGCCAAAGAACAAACAGCGGTCTGCCGACCTTCGCTGCATGGTTTGCGGCTCCGGCAACGGATCCAAGCGACAAAGAGTGGTCGCCGCCAAGAAAAACCGGCGTGCCGCGGGTCAGCGCATCCTCTGCTGCCTGAGCCAGACGGGAGGTCCAGCCGATTGTTTCGTTGCGGCCATAGACCAATTCGTCATTTGCATCCTCCGCATGGCTGTCCGGTGTTAAATTACCCAAATCTTCGACGCTATGGCCCAGGCTTTCCAGGGCTTCGGTGATGCCTGCCGTGCGATAGGCATCCGGCCCCATCAGGCAGCCCGCTCTGCGCTTGCCGCTGTCGACAGGTGCTCCGATCAGAATGCAATGTTGCGATGACACGGTTTTGTTCTCCCCAAAACTCAGCTTTCTCTCAAAAAACCTCCGAAATGGGATGGAAACCAGTAGGCATTTTGCTCATGATGGGCGATGATTGTTCAAAATGGAGAGTATGGTGGACAAAACGGATGAGAGGCTAGTTTCAGCCTTGCGGCACAATGCGCGGGCGTCCCTGTCGGATCTGGCGCTGGAGCTGAACCTGTCGCGGACCACTGTGCGGGCACGTATTGAGCGGCTTCAGGCCCGGGGGGACATTCTTGGGTTTACAGTTGTGTTGAAGGAAGACGTGCTGCGCGATCCAGTGCGCGGCCTGATGCTGATCGGGATTGAGGGCCGCGGCACCAGCCGGATTACCCGCCAGCTGCAGGGCTTGCCAGAAGTCCGGGCTATTCACACGACCAACGGCCGCTGGGATCTTATCGTGGAACTTGGCACCGAGACGCTTGAAACCCTGGATACAGCCTTGGCCAAAATCCGAACCTTCGAAGGGATCGTGAGCAGCGAGACAAACCTTTTGCTGGCAACCAAGAAGGATAGTTGAAAGACGTATATCTGAATGCAGCCAGCATGATGGCGGCCGCATTTGATCTTGCTGGAATGTTAACCCTGCTTGCGGCTGTGATTGGCCGCTGAAATCCAGAGCAGCGTAAGCGCAAGGGAAGCAAGGGCGTTCCAGCTGGCCATGGACAGCGTAAGAAACTCCCATGGAATGTCATCACAGCGCACCAGTGGAGCGGCCATGATCTGTTCCAGCAGCTGCTCTGGAGACAGCCCGCCGACAGGACCGGATGTGCAGGTGGAGGGGCCTTCCCACCAGCCGCGCTCAACACCGGTGTGATAGGCGCCAACGCCCGCAGTCGCCAGCGAAGCCAGCGCGCCAAGGTAGGGCAGCAGGGCGCCGGGGATAATCATCGCCAAGACGCCGATCCCTGCTGCGGCGGCATGAGGATAGCGCTGCCAGTAGCACAGCTTGCACGGAGGCATTTCGCCTATGTATTGGAACCCAAGTGCGGCGATCAGCAGTGTAGCAGAGCCGCCAGTGGCGAGGAGGATCAAAAGCCTGTGCATGATCAAATGTAACTCACCATCAGAAAGCCGCCGAACAAGACCACCACAAAGGCAGTGAAAACCAGACCCAGGCGGCGTTCAATGAAGTCTCGAACCGGTGTGCCAAACTGCCACAACAGGCCCGCTACGATGAAGAAACGCAATGCGCGTGCCAAGATAGAGGTCGCAATGAAAGTGCCAAGCGGCATGCCGGTCCAGCCCGACATAATGGTAATCACTTTGTAGGGGAACGGCGTGATGCCAGCGCCCAGCACCGCCCAGAACCCGAAATCGTTGAAGCGGGTGTTGAACTCCGCCATGGCGCCACCTTTGCCCATAGCTTCCAGAACCGGCTGGCCGATACTGTCATAAAACAAGGCGCCAATGGCGTATCCAAGCACACCGCCCGCAACCGATGCGATCAGCGCCACAACAGCAACCAGCCAGGCACGTGAAGGGCGGGCGAGGATCATCGGGATCATCAGCACATCGGGCGGGATCGGGAAAACAGAGCTTTCGACAAATGCAACAACTGCCAGGCACCACAGCGCCTTCGGGTGGTCGGCCAGCGCCATCGTCCGTTCATATAGCGGTCTCAGCATTCCGCGCCCTGCATCCTTAACGGCTTTTACAGTGGAGGTGGCATGCGGACCGCAATCCGTCAACCTTTGTTGGCACAGAATTTGCCAAGGGGTGAAATTTCAGGTCCAAAGAGCTGTTTTCCCTCTGGACCTTGGTCAAATGCTTGGCTAGGAAAAGACCGTGGCCCAAGTGGCGGAATGGTAGACGCAGGGGATTCAAAATCCCCCGCTGGTGACAGCGTGCCGGTTCGAGTCCGGCCTTGGGTACCAACAAAAACAAAGGCCTGCAGCGTGTTCTTGCTGTGGGCCTTTGTTTTGAAATTCATCAGCTTTCACAAGCGACTCCCACAGTCACGTTCTGTTCTTGTTCTTTTCAGAACCCTGGCTGCTCCGCTTCGTTGCGTCGGGAAATCAGCGGCTGTCTTTCAGGCCATATTCCGAAAAGGCAGCCAGTGCGTCGCTGATTTCCTCTTCGCTGAGAAGATGCGGCTTTCCCATTGTTAAGCTTGCCGTGTAAGCTTTTGCGAGTGCCTCCAATTCTCCCATCCGCCAAAGCGCACGGGAAAGGCTGTTGCCGGTGCTGACTGCGCCATGATTGGCCATCAGGCAGGCGCTGCGGTCCTGCAAGGTGCTGACGATGTTTTCGGACAGCTGCCTGCTGCCGAACAGCGCGTAATCAGCCACAGGCACATCGCTGCCTCCAAATGCCGCCACCATATAGTGACAGGCGGGTATTTTCTGCCGGTTCATTGCCAGCGCGCAGCAGTACGCGGGATGTGCATGGACAACGGCATGGACTGCCGGTTTGGCTTGCAGAATTGCCAAGTGAAAGGGCCATTCGCTCGAGGGTTTCCTCTGATCTGCCGCGGGAGCACTACCGTCCAGCCCAAGCAACACCAAATCCGCGGGTTTCATTGCTTTGTAAGGCATACCAGATGGGGTGATCAGCATCTGATCGCCAGCGCGGACAGAGATGTTGCCGGATGTGCCCTGATTGATGCCAGTTGCATTCATTTCGATGCAGGCGTCAATTATCGCCTGCCGTGTTTCGGTGCTGTCCTGGTAGGGCGTTTTCACACGGCTCACTCCATATTTACGCAGGTCTAGCAGCCGCCATGTCCGGGAACAGCCCGGCCAGGCCTGCTTCGGAGGCGGCACAGATGCCGCGTTCTGTGATCAGACCGGTGACAAGCCGGTTTGGAGTGACATCAAAAGCAGGATTGCCGCCGGGAGTTCCGTCAGGCGTAACCTGCACGACCCCGATCGTGCCTTCTTCTGTTTTCCCTTGAACATGGGTGATCTCCCGCTCATCGCGCTCTTCAATCGGGATCTCGGCGACACCGTCCGACACTGTCCAGTCAATGGTGGGCGAGGGCAGGGCGACATAGAAGGGGACATCGTTGTCTTTGGCAGCCAGCGCCTTCAGATAGGTTCCTATCTTGTTGCATACATCGCCGCGCCGTGTGGTGCGGTCTGTGCCGGTGATGACCAAATCAACCTGACCATGCTGCATCAGATGGCCGCCGGCGTTGTCGGTGATATAGCTGTGACTGATGCCGTGGCTGTTCAGTTCCCAGGATGTAAGCGCCCCCTGATTGCGGGGGCGGGTTTCGTCGACCCAGACGTGAATGGGGATGTCTGCCTCATGGGCGTGATACATCGGGCTGGTTGCGGTGCCCCAGTCTACGGTTGCCAGCCAGCCCGCATTGCAATGGGTCAGCAGCCGGACCGGTTCCCCGGCAGGTTTGCTTTTGGCGATCTGGCGGATCAGCTCCAGACCATGCACGCCTATCTGGCGGTTGATTTCGACATCTTCGTCGGCGATCTCATGGGCAAGAGACAGCGCCGCTGCTGCGCGTGCCTCGGCGTCCAGAGGCCGCAGATGGGTGCGGCAGCGATCCAGTGCCCAGCGCAGGTTGATTGCCGTCGGCCGAGTTGCATTCAGAAAGCTCCAGGCCTGATCCATGGCCGCATCCGACGGGTCCAAACGCATGGCCACTGCCATTCCATAAGCGGCAGTTGCCCCGATTAAAGGGGCGCCGCGCACCCGCATTTCGAATATTGCATCGGCAAAGTCCTGCAGCGAATTGACCTGCTGTATGCGGAAGTCATGCGGGAGCCAGCGCTGATCGATGATCTGCAGCGCATCCTGTTCGAAATCCCACCAAAGAGAGCGGAAATGGGTGCCATTCACTTTCATCAAAGGATCTCCTTGTGTTTCCGCTGCGGCTCACAGGTCTGCACAAACTGGCAGGATGAATTCCGGTTTCACCGAATTGTTCCCAGTGCGCAAGGTTTCGTTGCGGAAAGTATTTGGAAATCTTCGGTTTCTTGCGTCCTGAAGTGCGATACTGCCTATGTGCAGCTTGCAGATGCGTGCCGGGAAGGTGTTCAATAACGGGACGACTTGGTTACAGGGCAGCAGGCCGGGTGGACGGCTGCGCGGATACTTCGGAAAATTGAAAGGTTCAAGAATGACACGTTTCTGGAACAGGGGCATTGTCGGCCCAGCCTGCCTGGCAATGGCCGCGGCTCTTAATTTGACCGCTACGGGCACAGCACTTGCGCAGCAGCAAACTGCTGCCCCCAAGGTAACGGTCTCCGAGGCGTTAATGAAACCGATCAAGAACACTTCAACCTTCATTGGCCGGGGGGAGGCAATTGACAAGGCCGACATTATGGCCAGGGTCAACGGCTACCTTGAGGAAGTTCTGGTAAGGGACGGCGCCGAGGTTGAAAAAGGCGATGTTCTGTTCCGGATCGAGCGCAGCGCTTATGAGGCGGTGCTGGAGAGCCGCCGGGCTGAACTGGCGCAGGCTGAGGCCAGTTTGGAGCTGGCTTCATTGGACCTTGCGCGCAAACAGGAGCTTTTTGAGCGCGGTTCGGTTCCAGAAGCGGACCGGGATACCGCCCGGGCAAACGAACTGGTGGCCGAGGCGCAGGTGCGAGCCGCCGCCGCTGCGATCCTGCAAGCGGAACTGGATCTGAGCTATACGGAAATCCATGCGCCTTTTTCCGGCCGCGTCGGTCGTGTCGAAGTCAGTATCGGCGATGTCGTCACCCCCAGCGGTTCACCGTTGGTCAACATCGTTCGCGAAGCGCCGGTTTATGTGTCTTTTTCGTTGAACGAAAAGCAGTTCGTTGGAATCCTGCAGCAGCTTGACGCCGACGGTATCGACCGCTCCAACACCGAAACGGCACCGGAAGTGTTTGTTGTTCTACCAAATGGTGCAGAGCTGGAAGAAACGGGGCGGATCGCCTTTGCTGGCAACCGGGTGGATCCGACAACCGGCGCAGTTACCGTGCGGGCAGAGTTTAAGAACGATCACGGCCTGATCCTTGATGGGGCATTTCTAACCGTTGGGCTGCAATCGCAAGAGGCCGTCGACAGGATTGTCATCAGCCAGGCTGCGATCCAGCGGGATCAGCAGGGGCCTTTTGTGCTTGTCGTGGATGACCAGAACCAGGTTCAGCAACGCTATATCGTCACCGGCGATGTGCGGGGCGCTGGGATCATCGTTCTGGATGGTCTTATCAAGGGTGAAACGGTGGTGGTGGAGGGTCTTCAGAAAATCCGCCCTGGCGTCAAGGTCGACCCGGTCATGTCTGCACAGGCAGGAGAATAACGGATGTTCTCCTCAATCTTCATTTCAAGGCCGAAGTTCGCAATCGTCATCTCATTGGTGCTGACGGTCATGGGGGTGATCGGCTACTTTGCGCTGCCGGTTGCGCAGTTTCCTGAAATTACACCGCCAGTTGTGAATGTCACGGCGAGCTATCCCGGAGCCAATGCCGAAACAGTTGAGCAAAGCGTTGCCGCGCCGATTGAAGCACAAGTCAACGGTGTGGACGGGATGCTATACATGTCCTCTACTTCCGCGGACAACGGCAGCTATTCTCTGGCGGTGACCTTTGAAGTGGGCGTTGATCCGGATATCGCTTCGGTCAATGTGCAAAACCGGGTTGCGCAGGCGATGGCAGCGCTGCCTTCGGAAGTCACTGCAAATGGTGTCGTGACCCAGAAAAGCTCATCCAACATGCTGATGGTGGCTGCGATCACTTCACCAAACGGATCCTATGACAGTGTGTTTCTGTCAAACTATGCGGCCATCAATATCAAGGATGCGCTGGCGCGGGTGAATGGTGTTGGCAAGTCTGACATCCTGACCAATTTCGAATACGCTATGCGGGTCTGGCTTGATCCGAACAAGATGGCGGGCCTTGGCATATCACCTGGCGATGTCATCAACGCAGTGCGCGAACAAAACATCGAAGTGTCGGCCGGTCAGGTGGGGGCGCCGCCGGTGCCGGGCGACCAGGTGTTCCAATATACGATCAAATCCAAGGGGCGTCTGACTGAAGTCAGCGAGTTCGAGGATATCGTGATCCGCACGGGTGATGGCGGCAGCACGGTCCGCCTGAAGGACATCGCCAAAGTGGAACTGGGGGCCTCGAACTACAGCTCTTCGGGGTATTTCGACGGGGTGCCGGCAACCATTCTGGCGGTTTATCAGGCGCCGGGGGCCAATGCGCTTGATGTCTCCCAAAAGGTGCTGGCTGAGATGGACCGGCTTTCCGCAGCTTTCCCGGATGATGTTTCTTATGCCATTCCCTTCAATACCACGGATTTCGTGGAACAGTCGCTGAATGATGTGATCTCCACCCTGATGATGACCTTCGTGCTGGTGATCTCGGTGGTCTTCATCTTCCTCGGTTCAATCCGGGCCACCATCATTCCAGCAGTGGCTATCCCGGTTTCGTTGATTGGCACCTTTGCCTTTCTTCTGCTGCTTGGCATGTCGCTGAACACCATTTCCCTGTTTGCGTTGGTGCTGGCGATTGGCATCGTGGTGGATGACGCCATCGTGGTGGTAGAGAATGTTGAACGGATCATCGCCGAGGAGGGGCTGTCTCCGCCGGATGCGACCCGTAAGGCAATGGGTCAGATTACCGGTCCAGTGATCGCCACCACGCTGGTCCTGCTGGCGGTGTTTGTGCCGGTCACCTTTATGCCGGGGATCACCGGAAGGCTGTATTCGCAATTTGCGGTGACGATTTCGGTTGCGGTCGTGATCTCCTCCGTCAATGCGCTGACGTTGTCTCCGGCGCTGTGCGCAATTGTTCTCAAACGCCGTTCAGGCCCGGCCAGGGGTCTGCTTGCGATGTTTGAGAACATGATCGGCGGGGTGCGTAGCGGCTATCTGAGCGTGGTGACCAGGCTACTGCGGCTGCCGGTGATCGGGTTGGCAATCATTGCGGCGGTGGCCTTTGGTACCAGCGCGGTATTTAACTCTACTTCCAAAGGGTTTTTGCCAGCCGAAGACAATGGCTACCTGTTTGTCGACGTTCAGCTTCCGGATGCGGCAGCTCTTGGGCGGACTGAGACCGTGACGCGCCGGATTGATGAGCAGATCCGCCAGATCCCAGGCGTACAGGGCACCGTTCTGGTCAATGGGTTCAGCTTGCTGAATGGTGCCAGCGCAAATGGTGCGATGATCATCGCCAATCTGGCGCCTTGGGATGATCGGCAGGATGCAGCGCTGCAGCCTAAAGCGATCCTCGGCCAGATTTACGGCATCGCCAATGGTGAGGCCGCGGCCAGCATTGTTGCTTTCAACCCGCCGCCTATTTCCGGTCTGGGCATGTCGGCCGGTGTCGAGATGGCAATACAACAGACCGCAGGCGGAACTCCGCAGGATCTGGCTCAATCAGTTGGTTCGTTGGTCTATTCCGCCAATCAGCGCCCTGAGATTGCTCAGTCCTACACCACTTTCCGGGCCAATGTGCCCCAGGTGTTTGTCGATTTGGACCGGGAAAAGGCCAAGACGCTGAATGTGTCCATTGCCGAAGTGTTCCAGACCATGCAGGCGCACCTTGGGTCATATTACGTCAACGACTTCAATCTGTTTGGCCGGGTTTACAAGGTGATGCTGCAGGCAGAGGGGTCTTACCGCGACAAGATCGAAGACATCGGCGGTCTTTACGTGCGCGCGCAATCGGGCGAGATGGTGCCGCTGTCGACACTGATCGATGTCGAAAATGTGCTGGGGCCAGTGCTTCTGAAGCGGCACAATATCTTCCGCTCTGCAACGGTCACTGCGGTTCCGGCGCCTGGCCTGTCTACTGGCGATGCCATCCGGGTGATGCAAGAGGAGGCCGCAACGGCACTGCCACCGGGTTACGCCTTTGAATGGACGGGCACTGCGCAGCAGCAGCTTGATTCAGCAGGGATGGTCACCGTGATCCTGGCGATGGCGGTGCTGTTCGCCTACTTGTTCCTGGTTGGGCAGTACGAAAGCTGGACCATGCCCGTGGCGATTTTGCTGTCAGTGATCGTGGCGCTGTTCGGTGCTGTGGCGGCAGTGGCCTTGGCGGGCAATGATATCAATCTCTACACCCAGATCGGGATGATTATGCTGATTGGTTTGGCTTCCAAGAATGCGATTCTGATCGTAGAATTTGCAATGGAGCAGCGGGCAGCAGGCCTGTCTATCATCAAGGCCGCACAGGAAGCCGCCAAACAGCGTTTCCGGGCGGTGATGATGACGGCGTTGTCCTTCCTGCTGGGGGTGGTACCGTTGCTGATCGCATCGGGGGCAGGGGCTGCCAGCCAAAAGGCGATTGGCATAGCGGTCTTCGGCGGCATGCTTGCAGCCACCGTGGTTGGTGTCATTGTCGTTCCGGTGCTCTACGCAATGATGCAGGGCTTGCGTGAACGGATCAAAGGGCAGCCTGAACCCAGCCCGGCCGAATAGTTTGGCCTCTGCCGGCAACTTTTGAGTTGCCGGCATATCTCATCAAGCCGAAGAGAATTGCGAAAAAGCGTCAGCCAGCCTGCCGGGCCCGAAGGCCGCGTTGGTGTGCCTCAGACAGGATCAAGTCCCATTTTCGTGGTGTGCACCTGAATTCGGGCTCCACGTCGCAGGTCAGCGGAGCGCTGACTTCTCGTGGCAGCCGACGGGCCTGTGCAGAAACGCAACGCTCCAACGACCAAAAGTCCGTCAAGGACGGATTGTTGAAAATGACTTGGCTCAGCAGCATTGCTGCAAGCTCCCCGTTAATTGTTGGTTATGGCCACAGTGTTTATTGAATCGTGGCTCAACTTTTTTTATGACCAGTTTGTTACCCGGATTTCATCAGTTTGTCACTGGTTCTTTTTAAAGATGCAATTGCTGTAAGAATTGCTTGAAATGCCCCCAGGCACCGGAGGGCAAGCAACGATCTGCGAATCGTGCTCAGAGAGGCATCACGCGCAAGTAATTTCTTCGCGCAACGGTGTAACAGCGGGCTAAAGGTTGCGGGGAAAAATCCCCAAGTCGCATCATTAATAGGAAATAATCCCAAATTAGGGTGCGACAATAAATAGCACTCTTGACTTGCGAAGAGGGCAGTGAAACGCTTCTGCGCGTGCGAAATAATCCGCACGCAGTTCGACTGAAGTGCCGGAATGATGGGCTGCAGCCACGCCGCAGATCATACGTTCCGATCCTTTCGGCTGGGCTGCAAATCATAAGACAAGTGGGAGAGACTTGAACATGAAACACACCAAACTGGCTATCGGTGCATTGGTGGCTGCGTCCTTTTCGGCGCCAGCAGCATTTGCTCAGGAATACATCACCATCGGCACCGGCGGTGTGACCGGCGTTTACTATCCGACCGGCGGCGCCATTTGCCGTCTGGTGAACAAGGGCCGCAAAGAGCACGGGTTTAAGTGCGCCGTCGAATCTACCGGCGGTTCGGTCTACAACATCAACACCATCCGCGAAGGCGAGCTGCAGTTCGGCGTCGCCCAGTCGGACTGGCAGTACCACGCGTATAACGGCACTTCCAAGTTCGAAGATGCCGGTGCGTTTGAAGGCCTGCGCGCAGTGTTTTCGGTTCACCCTGAACCCTTTACTGTTGTCGCGCGTGCCGATGCGAACATCTCTTCCTTTGATGATATCAAAGGCAAACGTGTGAACATCGGCAACCCTGGTTCCGGCGCTCGCGGCACCATGGAAGTGCTGATGGAAGCCAAGGGCTGGGGCATGGAAGATTTTGCGCTGGCAACAGAGCTGAAGCCTGCCGAGCAAGCAGCAGCACTGTGTGACAATCAGATCGACGCAATGGTGTTTACCGTGGGCCACCCTTCCGGAACAATTCAGGAAGCCACAACAGCCTGCGATTCCGTTCTGGTGGCAGTGGACGGCGAAGCGGTTGACAAACTGGTTGCCGACAACTCGTTCTATCGCACCGCGACCGTTCCTGGCGGGATGTACCGTGGTTCGGATTCTGACACGCAAACCTTTGGCGTGGGTGCGACATTCGTAACCTCCGCTGATGTGTCCGAAGATGCCGTTTACGCAGTCGTCAGCTCAGTCTTCGAGAACTTCGACGCTTTCAAGAAGCTGCACCCGGCATTCTCTCACCTGCAGCCCGAACAGATGATCGCAGACGGTCTGTCTGCTCCTCTGCACGCAGGTGCAGCCAAATACTACAAAGAAAAAGGCTGGATTGAATAATCCGCCGATTTTCAAAAACGGGGCGCAGTAGCGCCCCGTTTCATTCCCTGTGATCAGGGATCAAGACATTGAGGCCGCATCATGTTTGACGGCCCGAGGGGAGATTATCCATGACATCCGATGCTCAGGGAAATCGACCACTTAGCGAAGAAGAACTTCAGGAGCTCGTAGCGTCCTCTGACGCCGGTGCCCGCAACCCGGTTGGGAGTGTGGGTCTGTTCCTTGCGATCGTCGCAGTTATCTGGTCTGTTTTCCAAGTCATCCTGGCCTCACCGCTGGCCAATCAGCTGCTGCCTGGCAGTGTGATAAACAACTCGCGCCAAATCCATTTGGCCTTTGCCATTTTTCTGGCCTATGCTGCATATCCCGCCTTTAAGTCCAGCCCGCGCGGCTACATCCCGGTTCAGGATTGGATTTTTGCCATCGCAGGCACAGGGATCGCCCTGTACGGCTATGTTTTTTATCAGAAAGTTGTCGATTCCGGCGGCCTCGCAGATGACGTGGACAAATGGTTTGCGCTGGGGGGGCTGATCCTCCTGTTCGAAGCAGCCCGCCGCGCGCTTGGCCCGGCTATGGCGATCATTGCGACCATCTTCCTTGCCTATGTCTTCTTTGGATCTTCTGAATGGGTTCCCGAAGTCATCCGCTGGAAGGGCGCCAGCCTGAAAAAGGCGATGAGCCATATGTGGATCACGTCAGAGGGCGTTTTTGGTATTGCTCTGGGTGTCTCCACGAAATTTGTCTTCCTGTTTGTGTTGTTTGGCGCGCTGCTGGATAAGGCAGGGGCTGGCAACTATTTCATCAAGATGGCGTTTGGCGCGCTCGGCCACCTGCGCGGCGGCCCGGCGAAAGCTGCTGTTGTGGGGTCGGCTGCAACCGGTCTGATTTCCGGTTCCTCAATCGCCAACGTTGTCACCACAGGTACCTTCACCATTCCACTGATGAAGCGGGTTGGCTTCACCTCCGAGCAGGCCGGCTCGGTCGAAGTGGCATCCTCTGTGAACGGCCAGATCATGCCGCCGGTGATGGGGGCTGCGGCCTTCTTGATGGTGGAATATGTGGGCATTCCCTATGTCGAGGTGATCACCCATGCCTTCCTGCCGGCCGCGATTTCCTACATCGCGCTGGTCTATATCGTGCATCTGGAAGCGGTGAAGCGGAACATGCCGACCCTGGGCAACCGTGTTGTGTCCATGGGCCGCACGATTGGTGGAATGGCGCTGTTCTTTGCTGGCTTTGCCGCGCTTTGCTATGGTGTGCAGTACCCTGTGAAGTGGATTGTTGCCGCAATACCAGGCGCCTCCGGGCTGGCTCTGGCTGCCTTGCTGACAGCGGTTTACGTCGCCCTGCTGTGGCTGGCCTCAAGCGTAGACGATCTGGTTCCGGATGACCCGAATGCCAAGGAGGTCGAGCTGCCTGTCGTGGCAGAGATTTACAAGGCCGGTCTGCATTACCTGCTGCCGATCATCGTACTGGTCTACTTTCTGATGATTGAGCAGAAATCTCCGGGCCTTTCGGCTTTCTGGGCGACCGCGCTGCTGTTTGTGATCCTTCTGACCCAGAAACCGCTCAAGGCGATCTTTCGCGGCCAAAGCAATATGGCCAATTCCTTTATGGAAGGCGTCCATGACCTGTGGAACGGGCTGATTGACGGTGCGCGCAACATGATCGGTATTGCGCTGGCCACGGCCACTGCCGGGGTGATCGTTGGAACCGTGACACTGACCGGTGTCGGGCAGGTGATGTCTGAACTGGTTGAGTTCATCTCGGGCGGCAACCTGATCCTGATGCTGGTGATGGTCGGTATCCTGTCGCTGGTTCTGGGCATGGGGTTGCCGACCACCGCCAACTACATCGTTGTCAGCTCGCTGATGGCCGGTGTGGTGGTGGAACTGGGCGCGCAGTCGGGCCTCATCGTGCCGCTGATCGCTGTGCATCTGTTTGTGTTCTATTTCGGGATTATGGCCGATGTGACACCGCCTGTTGGATTGGCCAGCTTTGCCGCGGCGGCTGTATCGGGCGGTGATGCGATCCGTACGGGCTTTATTGCCTTCTTCTACTCCTTGCGGACCGTGGCACTGCCGTTTGTGTTTATCTTCAACACAGATCTTCTGCTGATTGATGTGACATGGACACAAGGCATCCTTGTGGCCATATCGGCCACCATCGCCATCCTGGTCTTTACTGCTGGCACTATGGGCTATTTCATCAGCCGCAGCCGTATCTATGAAAGCATCCTGCTGATCTTTGCAGCCTTTGCGCTGTTCCGTCCGGACTTCTTCATGGACCGGGTGATGCCGCCTTATGAACAGGTGACACCGGCCCAGCTGGTTCAGGCTCTGGATGAGGCCGAGGCAGGGGCGGAGTTCAGGATCACGGTCCAAGGCCCTGATTTTGATACCTCCGAGATCAAGGGCACGACCATGATCCTGACCGCTGATGGCACTGGTGGCCAGCAGATGGTCGATGCCTATGGCCTGCTGCTGTTGGAGGAAGACGGCCTAGTAAAGCTGGATGAGCCGATGTTCGGCACCCCGGCGGCGCCCAATCTGGAGAGCTTTGATTTCTACGCCGATGAACCGGTGCAGATTGCAACGATCCAGGCTCCGGCCAGCCAGTTGCCCAAGGAGCTGATCTTCATCCCGGCACTGCTGCTGGTGGCGCTGGTTGCATTGATGCAGCGCGGGCGTGCGCGTGAACAGGAAGGAGTACCGGCATGAGCAAACCCGTTCTTTGCGCTTTGGAACTGAATGACCCTGAACTGGATGAACAGGTCCTGTCTCAGGCTGCGCGCCTGGCAGATCTGGATGGTTCTCAGCTGGATGTGGTGAATGTTCTTCCGGACTTTGGAGAAAGCTGGGTGTCCGGCTTTTTCGAAGAGCACCATCATGAAAAAGCGGTCAAGGACACCTCCCGGCGGCTCAGCGATCTATGCGCCGGGGTCTTGGGAGAAGAGCGTAATGCCAAAGTGCGTCATCTGGTTGCAACCGGGACGGCCTATCAGGAAATCCTGAAAGTCGCTGAAACAGCGGGCAGCAGGCTGATCGTGATCGGCGCGCACAAGCCGGACCTGAAGGATTACCTGCTTGGGCCGAATGCGGCCCGGGTGATCCGGCATTCGGAATGCTCGGTTTTTGTGGTTCGCTGAAGACGAACAGGGGCGCCTTCGGGCGCCCTTATTCATAACCTGTCATCTCCAGATAGCCTTTGCCGGAATGGCTGCCGCTGACCGACACTGGCCCTTCCCAGTATGAAAAGGAGGTGCCCATCCAGCTTTGCGGGTTAAGCGCTTGAATTTCAACGGAAACGTCCTTTTCTGGCAGGCTTGCATGCCAACGCGTAGGGATGTTCCGGCCCTGCACATCGCTGACAGCCAATGCCTCGGCCTGAAAGGCTCCGGGCGTCAACGGCTCTGCCTTGCCCTCTGCAGTTATCCAGGTGCCCGACGTGAAATCACCGGTTTTGCTGCGCAAAAGGAACCCCATCAGCTTTTCGCCGCTGTCAAAGCGGAGCGAAAACCAATCCCAGCCGCTTTGATCCTCTGCAAGCGGCTGACTGGACCATTCCCGGTCGAGCCATCCATGACCCGTGACTTCTACTGGTCCACCCGGCAGCGATAAGGTTCCAGAAACCTGATAGTGCGGCTGGGAATAGTAATGACTGGCCTGGCCGCTTGCGGATTTGACTGAATACCCATGACGGCCGTGCAGCACCAAGGGGCCGTCTGCCGTCAGGTTCAGGGCATAGGAAAATGTCAGGTCATTGACGGAAAGCGAAATCTGTTCAAGGGTTTCATCGACGGAACGCATCTGCCAATCATCCACCCATGCGTTAAAAGGTGCAGTTTCGACGCCGGCCTGACCGACGCCCCCGCGTGCGAGACGTTCGGCGAAAAAATGCTGATCCTGACTGGTCACCGCAGCATGTGCCATCCAGACCTGAGGGCTTTGCCAGCCTCCTGCCTCACCAGGGGCGAGGGCCGATCGAAACAGCGTCCATTGAATGCCGTAGCTGGCGCCGTCTGACCCTTCAAGGTTGGCGGTTAAGTACCACCATTCAATGCGAAAATCCGGATGCGGGCCATGGTCTGAAGGGAAATTTAATCTGGTGCTTTGCTGCGGAATGGCAAAACCCTCTGCGCTCGATCCCAAACCGGCATAGCTTTGCGGCAGGGCTGCCCCGGCCCAAAAGACAGCCATCGTAACAAGGGCAAACTTAACGCTCATTTGCAAACACCTTCAGCAATTCTGCGGGAGCAATGCGGATCAGCCGCCGGGCTGGCAAGACGGCGGCTATGATTGCAGCCAGCAACGCCAGCAGAAACAGCCGAAGCCAATCAAACGGAAACAGATACATAGGTATCTGCCAGCCAAACGCTTCTACATTTATCACAGACAGAAGCGTCCAGGCCAGTACCAGCCCCAACGGAAGAGCCAGGATCGCAGTTGCGGCAGCCAGCAGCAGGCTGCGCAACACCTCACCGGCGGCCAGTTGCCGGCGGCTGGCTCCCATAGCCCAGACCGGCGCGATTTGCGGCAGGCGCTGGTTCCATAGGGTCAGCAAACTCGTCAGCAACGCAAATCCGGCGACGCCCAGTGTCAGCAGGTTCAGCGTTGCCGTTATGACAAAGGTTCTGTCGAAAACTGCCAGGGATCGAGCTTTGATCGTTGCCTGATCAAGGATGCTTTCCGGTGGAATATCAAATTCTTCCCGGATATTTCTAATTATCTCATGGACCTCGGACTGGGCGGCGCGCAGTCCGAAATTGCGGTTGGGAATATTTGGCTCACGCGTCAACAAAGCTGGCAGCGACATCATAGCCTGGCCGTTGGGATTGCCGTAATCAGAATATATCCCGGCGATAGGCAAGTGCCAGTCAGCGCCAAGCTCCAGCGTGTTTCCCGGCACCAGACCGTTGCGACGCGCCAGCTGTTCGTTGATCAGCACGGCCTGACCGCGCGCAGCCTGATCCCAGACATCTGGCAGCGCAGCGATAAGCGGCCAATTTTTGCGGTAAGCGGGATCATCTTCAAAACCGTAGACTCGCAATGGCGCGCCTTTGTATCGGGTGTCATGGTGTCGACGAGGCAGAACGTGAATGCCCTGGGCATGCAGCCACTCCGACAACTCCGCGCCCTGAACATCGTTGGCAGTCGTGACATAGACTTCAGCAAACAGCCGCTGATCCAGCCAGCCAGTAAAGGTCAGGCGGAAACTTGATACCATCGTGCCGACACCAATGTTCGCGGCCAGTGCCAGCATCAAAGCCATCAAGGCCAGGGATATGCCGGGAAGCTGCGCGCGCGCATCAGCCCACAGCCATTCGCCGTATGGTCCTTTTGCAGTTCTGGCCCCTAAAGAGAGGCTGGCGGAAACAAGCAGCGGCAACAGAAGCGCTGCGCCGAGCATTAGGCTTCCCAGAAATGCGAAACCCGCTATAAGTCCATGAAAAAGGTGCAATATAATGCATCCCGCAATGATGATGACTGCACCTAAACCTGCACCAGTCAAATACGAGCGTCTGGCCTGCTGGCCTCGGGCGTGGGTTGCCGGAGCAGCCAGCAGTGGCATGCGCCACAGCATGAAAAGCGCGTGGCCGCCAGCCAGCGCAGTGCCGCCTAGCGTCATGGCAAGACCAGAAAAAATCCAGCTTGGTCGCAGGGAAAGACTCCCGTCCACGGGGACGCCATACAGTCCGCTGAGCGTAGCTTTGACGCCGGGCAACAGTGCTGCTGCCACCAGATAGCCACCTGCAAGCCCAGCTATCCCAGAAACAAGCGCGATTGCAGCCAGCTCCGCAGCAAACAGGCTTGCGAGCAGCCGCATCGGCACGCCGAGACCGCGCAGCGTCCGGGTCATTCCCCGCCGCTGTTCAAGGCTGAGCGCGATGGTTCCTTGGACGATGAACAGGCCGACTGCAAATGAGAGCAGGCCGAAAGCGGTGAGATTCAAGTGAAAACTATCCGTCAGCCGCGCTGCATCCGAAGCGGCCCTGGCCGGGATGAGTGTCAGCTCCGGAGCCAATTCTTCAAGCGGCCGCAGGCCGGGGCGCTGGTCCGGCAGGATCAACAGATAACTCAGGCTGGTCGGCTGCCCGAGCAATCGGCTGGCCAGGCTGAGATCGGCCATTGCGACGCCGCGCGGCAAGCCCGTCATTGAGGTCACGGGATGATCCGTCTGGGATGCATCTAGAAGCGCCGCTGTTTCAGGGTGGGCAAAGATACGGCCTGGTGGCAGCAGAGCATCCAACGCGGGTGCGGAGTCAGCCTCTGCAGCCAGGGCCAACCCCTGAGCTTGCGGGTGCTGCAGCATATCAACGCCCATGATATCAAAGCTTTGCCCTTCGAACCTGATGATACCTTCCAGCACAGGAGCCAACTGCCAGCCGGACCGTCGCAACTCTGCGTAGCGGGCGACAGGGATGGCTCCTGTTTCCGGAACCAGCCGGGCGGCTCCGGCGGTGCCAAGCTGTTCAGCGGCCTGGGAATAGCTTGCGCGTGCCTCGGCGTTGATAGCTTGGACCGCAGACCACAATCCGGCCGCAAGAGCCAGCCCCGTTATCAGCGTTGCTAACTGCAGCGGGTGGCGCCGCCAGTGAGACAGAATGGCCAGAAATGCGGTGGCAGTCATGCAGCGGTGCCGTGACGAAGGTGCAAACGCCGATCCAGCATTTGCGCAATTGCGGCGGAGTGAGTGACGAGAAACAGCGCGGTACCACTTTCACGGACCAGTTCCAGCATCAGCTCCATCACTGCGGCACTGGCGGTTTCATCCAGATTGCCGGTCGGTTCATCTGCGAGCAGAAGTTTGGGCTGCACTGCGAGCGCACGGGCGATCGCCACGCGTTGCTGCTGCCCTCCTGAGAGCTGTTCCGGGTAGTGGTCCTGCAGATCGGATAGGCCTAATCGCGCCTTCAGCCGCGTTCCCCAGCTTGGCTCCCACTTTCCGCCCAGTCGGGCGTGCAGCGCGATATTTTTGTCGACGCTGAGTGAAGGGATCAAGTTAAACTGCTGAAAAACCAAAGAGACATCGCGCCGTCTTAGTGCAGCCCTTTGGCTGTCTGAAAGACTGGACAAACCGGTTCCGTCAATCTCGACCTCACCGCTGTCGAAGTGATCCAGCGCCCCGGCCAGATGAAGCAGGGTGCTTTTGCCGGACCCGCTTTCTCCCGTCAGTGCCAGGCTGCTGCCCGCGCTGAGGTCCAGGGAGATGCCGCGCAGCACAGCCGTTTCCGCCGTCTGACCTGGATAGCGCTTCGTCACATCACGGATTTTCAGAACCATTCTCGGCAACCTTTCCGCCCGGTGCCCCAGATGCTGTCAAGATACTCAATACCCATGCTTCAGGGATGTCCAGCCCGCGCTTCGCACCTCGCAACCAGTGTCTCAGCCTGTAAGGCGGGGTTTGCCTATTGCGGTCGGGATTTCTAAGGTGGCGTCACGGGGTACCAAAAAGCTTAGAACGGAGGCGCAGGATGACGCTGTGGAACCAGCTGCTGTGGGGGTCAATCTACCTCAGCGCTTGCCTGATCCTCGAGATTTCTATCCTTGTTTGGTGTGCGACAGTGCTGAGCAGGCTCTCTCAGCGGTTTGTCAAACCTCATCGTCCCTGGCAGCTGGGGCTGATGCTTTTAGTTGCCATTTTTATTATTCTTGGCAGCCATACGACACAGGTCTGGATCTGGTCTGCGGCTTTTGTCCTGGTGGGTGCGATTTCAGATTGGAATACTTCAGTCTATTTCTCGCTGGTGACCTATACGACGCTTGGCTATGGCGATGTCGTTCTGGGCCCGGCTTTGAGAATCTTCGCGGCCTTTGCTGCGGTTACGGGGCTGTTTGGATTCGGGATCAGCACGGCTTTCCTTGTCGGCGCAATGGGGCGGCTGTTTTCCATTAATGGACAGCATTCTGGCGAGGAAACCTAAAGCAGATGCGCCTGCTCACGACTACGGTTTTCCGGTGGTTTTCAAAGTTGATCCGAAAGCAGCCGTCCAGGCGTCGACTAAGGCGACCGTGCCAGTCATTATCCAGAACATCTCGCGGCTCCAAATCTGATTGTTTCTGAGTTTAATTCGGCAAGCGGGGGCTGCCATGTCCGGCGCGGTCTTACAGTCATAAGCTGTCCGGGGCCTTTGATTTCGGCTGGCATTTTTTCATCAGTTGTGGAACCGTTCGGCCATGCCAATCCTTCCTCCATTCCACATGTGGCCAGCCTGTTTGATTGCGGCCGCGCGCCGTTTCAACAGAAAAAATGGCTGGGTGATGAGCAGCCATATCGCCATGTCGATGATGCTGGCGCTGTTTCCGTTTGTTTTGTTCACGGTGGCGCTGGCCGGCACCGTTGCCGGTGTCTTTTCTCAGAACTTGGAAATGGACAGAATGACCGATCTCGTTTTCGGAGCTTGGCCCGAGTCGGTTGCCCGGCCGATCCTCGCAGAGGTGGAAGCGGTCCTGCGCACGTCAAGCACGCAGCTGGCGACGCTGGGGGGGATCTTTGCGCTGTATTTTGCCTCCAATGGCGTTGAAGCTGTGCGCGTTGCTCTGGTGCAGGCGTATCATGATACCGACACCCGGCCGTTCTGGAAGACGCGCGCAATATGTATCGGGCTTGTTATCCTCGGAGGAACCGGGATTTTGGCTGCGGCGGTGTTTGAGGTTCTGCTGCCGCTCTATGTGCGTCATCTGGCTGATTTACTTCCGTTTGGGCAGCCTTCAGGACAATGGGAGAAGGGGCTGAGCGGCCTGTTCGCCGTCTTTTTACCGGTGGGCGCAGTCTTGTGTTTTCACGTGATCCTGCCGGGGCGGGTTCACCGTTTGCGGAGAATACTGCCCGGTGCGATCCTGACGTTGTTTCTGTGGTTGGTCTGTGGCAGCGGCTTTGCCTTCTATGTCACATCTTTTGCACAGTACTCAGCTACTTATGCAGGGCTTGCAGGCGCAATGGCTGCAATGATTTTTCTCTATCTCAATTCCGCAATCCTGATTCTGGGGGCCGAGTTCAATGGCGCATTGATCGACATGGCCAACACGATGGGGCGGAAATAGAGGCTGCGGTTTTGCTGCAACTGTTTCCAATTTTTCAACAATAAGGCGGTCACGCCACAATTGCGCCCATTTGCCAACTCAATCGCTCTTTAGATCTGCAAGAAAGCTGCGGATCCAGAAGGGGCCATCATGACAAAACTGCAAAACAAACTGCGTCGCATGCGTTTGTTGGATCTGATCCGGCAGCGGAGTACGGCAAGCCAAGCGACCTGCAATCTAAGGGTTTCGAGGCTTGCTGAGGAGGACGGCGAGGAAGCCGTTCTGCTGCGCACTCAGGCCTCCCTGTCGCTGACCGCGCCTTACGGCCGCCGTATCTAATCCGCTGAGCCGCGGAAACCGGTGGCCACCACAAATTTTTCTGAGCTGTCCGACCGGGAGGAGGGCGGCTTGATGTTCATCACCTTGGTGAACTTCTGCTTTAGCAGTTTCTGAAGTTCACCTTCGGCGCCGCCGGCCAGAACCTTGGCCACAAAGGTGCCGCCGTCTTCCAGAACGTCAAAGGCAAAATAGGCGGCTGTTTCACACAGTGAAATGATCCGCATATGGTCGGTTTGCTTGTGCCCGGAACTTGCTGCGGCCATGTCCGACATCACCACATCCGCTTTGCCGCCCAGCCATTCCTTGACCTTCTCATCCGCCCCGTCGTCCATGAAGTCGAGCTGATGGAATTCTGCTCCTGCCAGTGGTTCGACCTCCTGCAGGTCGACGCCGATAATACGGCCAACAGCCTTGCCAGGCTTTTCTCCCAGCGCGTTGATCCGCTTGACCGCCACTTGCGCCCAGCCGCCCGGAGCGCAGCCCAGGTCGACCACCCGGGCGCCATTCAGCAGAAACCGGTACCTGTCGTCCAGCTCCATGATCTTGTAGGCCGCCCGGCCGCGATAGCCTTCGGCCTGGGCACGTTTCACATATGGATCGTTCAGCTGCCGCTGCAGCCAGCGGGTCGAGCTAAGCTTACGGCCACGCGCCGTCTTCACGTTCACCTTCAGATCGCGCAGCCCGCGGCCGGATGTGTTTTTACCAGTGGGGGTCTTTGCCATGTGCGTTTTCTCCGACGGTGAAGGCTGCAGATAACCTCTTGGCGGTCCTTGATCAAGGAGCACCTTTTTCAGCACTCAAGCCAAGCTCCGGCCACGGCGCGGAAATGCCGAACAGCAGATACCCTAGAGCATTCGCCATCTTTTGCCAGAACCCGTTTTTCGCAGGGGCTGGCTCTGCGGGTGCTGTGTTTACCAATGGTTCAGAAAGCCCTGCTTGGATCGCGCGCAGATATTCTGAGGCCTCCCGGGCTTCCCCGGTTGGCACTTTGATCGGGACGCCGCCCAGGGCCAGGCTTTGATGCGGCAACAGTGTAACTGTGTTGACCCCAGGACAAAAAACCCGAAACCCGGCGACTTCTAAGGCCGAAACTGTGACGGAAACAGTGCTGAACCGGTAAGCTACGGCGACGGTCGAAAACATGTGAGACCTCAGAAAAAGTCATTGAAACAATGAACTATCCAGCTAATAGGGGCCATCTTCCAAAACGCCATCCGCGCTCATCTGTGCATAAAGCAGGCCTTCGCGCAGGCCGCGGTCGGCAACAGACAGCCGGTCCGTCGGCCAGCAGCGCAACAGCGCCTGCAGGATGGCTGAACCTGACATGATAAGGGCTTGCCTGTCCTCGCCAATGCGGGGATCGCGGCGACGGCCCAGGGGGCCGAGTTCCAGATAGCCGCGGATCACTTTATCGATCTGATCGCTGGTCATCCGCAGGCCGTCGACCTTGGTCCGGTCATAGCGCTTGAGCCCAAGATGGGTTGCAGCCACCGTGGTCACGGTTCCGGATGTGCCAACGATCTGAAAACCGGCGCGCGTCTGCTCGTCCTTGTAGGGGGCAAAATCTGCCAGATTTTCCTCGAAGAACCAGCTCATCAGGGCAAATCGCGCGGCATCGTCTTCGACATCATTGAACTGATCGCGCAGCGTGGCAACGCCCAGCGGTACAGAGATCCAATCAACAACCTTGGCTGCGGGGAAGGGGCTTTCGGTCGGATGAAACCCGTTGTGCAACCGCATGATGGCTGAAGGGCGGTCGCGCCGTGGCACAGAAGAAATGTCAATCCACACCAATTCGGTCGAACCGCCGCCGATATCAACCACCAGCAGCTGCTCTGTTTTGGTAGACACCAGGGGGGCACAGGAGATAACCGCCAGCCTGGCTTCTTCCTCCGGCTGGATAATTTCCAACGTAAGCCCGGTTTCCCGTTTCACCTGACGGATGAAATCGCGCGCGTTCTTGGCACGACGGCAGGCTTCGGTCGCCACCAGACGCATCCGACTGACTTTGTTGCGCTTAAGTTTTTGCTGACAGATCCGAAGCGCTTGAATGGTGCGCGCCATCGAAGACCGCGACAACCGCCCGGTCCGCTCCAGCCCGGCACCCAATTGTACCGATTTGGAGAAACTGTCGACCACATGAATACCGCTGCCCTTGGGCTGGGCGATCAGCATGCGGCAGCTATTTGTACCCAAATCCAACGCCGCATAAAGCGCATCAGGATCGGGTCGGGCCGGTGCAGGAGTCTCAACCGCCTTGGGAAACGCGCCCGCACCTTTCGAGCGCCTGGGCGCCATGATTCACGCCCTCCGATTATCGTGTTAATAATGACCATAGGTGTGCAGTTGCAGCGGCGCAAGCGCTTGGAGACAGGAAGAAGAGCAATTTCCGCCGTCTGCAAGATTTCTCATAATTCACATGAATATTTTTGCCAAAGCCCGCTGTGGCTATCACAATGCGACAAAGCTAGGGTCGCGGTAGAAAAACGTCGCTCAATCCCATCGTGTTGTCGAAAATCGACCAACCTGCCGAGCGCCGCCGCTCTAGAACGTGGTCTATCCAGGCTAGAAGGAAATCAGGGCATGCCCGACGTTACGATCGTATACTGGCGCGACATTCCCGCGCAGGTCATCGTTGGCAAAGGCCGCCGCGGTGCTAAGCGTCAGCTCGAAGAACGGTTCGAGCAGGCTATTGACCGCGCGGCAATGAAGGTGAACGCCAAGGACGCCGACGCCTATCTGGCGGAGTGGCGCAAGGCTGCTCCCTTTGCCGCCGAAGGCGAGCCAGCTGATATTGCCGAATCTGAGGCAACCCGCCTGGAAACGGAATATGATCAGGACCGCCTGAAGGCGCTGATCGCAAACGACGGATGGGCGTGAGCCTGACACCACTATGGGAGGCCGTGATGGCTTTGCTGAACTTTAAGAAACGCGATTCTGGTGCGGGCCAAACCGCCACTCCCGAAATGGAGGCCTTCCTGAAGGGCTATTCCATCGAGGTGATGCCGCGCACCGCCGCCAAGGTCGAAGATTTCCGCGACTTGCTGCCTGCCGGCACCCGCGTTTACATTGCGCATATCGAAGGCACCCCCATCGAAGACATGGTGGACACTGCCAAGCGCATTGCGGGCGAAGGCTATGACGTGATGCCGCATTTCCCGGCCCGCATCATCAAGGACAAGGCGACCCTGGGCGACTGGATCAACCGTTATCAGGGTGAAGCCGGCGTCAAGCAGGGCCTGATTCTGGCGGGCGGCGTTGCCAAGCCGCATGGTGACTTTGACTCCTCGATGCAGCTGCTGGAAACCGGCCTGTTCGATCAGGCGGGCTTTACCAACCTGCATGTTGCAGGACACCCCGAGCCGAACCTGGACATCGACCCCAAAGGCGGGCGCGCAAACACCTATGCGGCGCTGGACTGGAAACAGGAATTCTCCAAGCGCACCGACGCTGAGATGGCGCTGGCCACCCAGTTCTGCTTTGAAGCCCAGCCGGTCATCGAATGGGTGAACGAGCTGAACGAGCGCGGCATGAATCTGCCGGTTCACATTGGTATCGCCGGTCCGGCCAAGCTGCAGACCATGATCAAGTTCGCAATCGCCTGCGGTGTCGGCCCGTCGTTGAAAGTTCTGCAGAAACGTGCCAAGGACGTCTCCAAGCTGCTGCTGCCGCATGAGCCGGGCGAAATTCTGGCCGATCTGGCAGCCCACAAGGCCGCCAACCCGGAGTTCCAGATCGAGAAGGTCCACTTCTTCCCGCTGGGCGGCATCAAGACCAATGCCACCTGGGCAATCAACAACGGCGGCGACTCTGCCAAGCCGGTTAACTCCTGAGACGCTAAGGATCTAAAATGACCCGTACAGTCGTAGAATCAAAAACAAAAACCGCGATCCTGGGCTTTGACGAGCCCTTCTGCGTGATCGGTGAGCGCATCAACCCGACCGGCCGTAAGAAGCTGGCAGCAGAGCTGGAAGCCGGTGACTTTTCGACCGTTGAAAAAGACGCCGTTGCGCAGGTTCTGGCCGGTGCAACCGTGCTCGATATCAACGCCGGCGTGGTTTACAACTCGAACCCGAACCCGAACGAAACCGAGCCGCCGCTGATGAAGAAGATCGTCGAGCTGGTGCAGGGGCTGGTCGATGTGCCGCTGTGCATCGACTCTTCGGTTCCGGGCGCGCTGGAAGCTGGCCTGGAAATCTGCGAAGGCCGTCCGCTGCTGAACTCTGTCACCGGCGAGGAAGAGCGCCTGGAGCAGATCCTGCCGCTGGTCAAGAAATACAATGTTCCAGTCGTGGCGATCTCCAATGACGACACCGGCATTTCGGAAGACCCCGATGTGCGCTTTGCCGTCGCCAAGAAGATCGTTGAGCGCGCTGCTGATTTCGGCATTCCTGCCCACGACATCGTTGTTGACCCGCTGGTGATGCCGGTTGGTGCGATGGCGACCGCCGGCCTGCAGGTGTTTGCTCTGGTCCGCCGTCTGCGCGAAGAGCTGGGCGTGAACACCACCTGTGGTGCGTCCAACATCTCCTTTGGCCTGCCGAACCGTCACGGTATCAACAACGCCTTCCTGCCGATGGCAATGGGCGCTGGCATGACCTCAGCGATCATGAACCCGGTGGCTCTGCCCATCACTCAGAAAAAGATCGCTGAGAAGAAGGCCGAAGTTGAAGCCGCCGGCATCATCCTGCCTGAGGGCATGGAGGACGAAGCCTTTGTGCAGATGTTTGGCCTTGGCTCCACCAAGCCGCGCGCGGGCAAGGAAATGGAAGCCATTCGCGCTGCCAACTTCCTGACCAACAACGATCCGCATGGCGGTGAGTGGATCAAGTTCAACAAGGCCCCGGCAGCCGAAGGTGAAGAAGGCCGCGGTCGTGGCGGTCGTTCTGGCGGACGCCGTCGCCGCGCCTGATCCGCGCAGCAATTCAGTATAGAAAAGCCGGGCCAAACGCCCGGCTTTTCAGTTTTCTTGGCCCCTTTTGGTCAAGCTCGGCTGGTCAGGCCTTGGGGAAAGATGGAACTGCGAATTGCAGTTGAAAGCCGTCTCAGTAGATATTGTCTACTGGCTGGCCAAGCGCCATTGCGCCAGTGTATTCGGTTTGCGCCTCTTTTTGCAGCGGATGATAGCGGGCGGCCTGGATGTCCCGGAACCTGCGTTCCAGTTCCTGTTTGCGATAAAACCCGGCTCCTCCGGCCAATTCCAGCGCCAGTTCTGCGACGCGAATTGCATTGTCTTCCACCAGCCGGCGCCCGATCATGATGTCATTGACTGTTGCCGCTGACGGAGTGTTGCGTTCGCTAGCCAGGATCATTGTTTCATGGGCCATGCGTGCGGCGGCAAGGGCCGTGTCCATCCGCCCTGCAAGCGATTGCAGCCGCGGGGAGGCGGGCTTTTTTTGAGCCATGGCAATGGCAATGTCCCGCGCGCTTTGTGCCAGGCCAAGATAAACAGAATAGATCAGCGGTGTTGCAATGGATGAAACCAACTGGAGCGCCGGATGCCACTCGCCTGTTTTGCGCTTGAAGGCGATGTCTTGGTCGGGGACAAACAGCCCCTCGATCAGGATGTCCTGTGATCCGGTCGACCGCATGCCCAGGGTGCGCCAGGTATCCAAAACTGTCACTTCGGCTGCTGTCATGGGGACCGCGAAATGCAGGAACATCGCCGCGCCGTCTTCGTCGCAGATTGCGCCGGTCATCAGCAGGTCAGCCGCTGGCGAGCCGGACGAAAAAACTTTGCGGGCAGTTATCCGGTAGCCGCCATCAACACGTTCAGCTTTGCCAGAGCCGCTGATCCAGTCAGAACCGCCGGAGCTGGAAAGCAGGATGTTTTCATCGGCCACCCGGCGCAGCAGAGGTTCCACCTGAGATCGCGCTTTCGGATCGTGCTGCCAGCGCCAGGCTGGGATCGCAACCTGATGTGTATGCATCGACAGGACCAGGCCAGTAGAGCCGCAGGACTGGGCGATGACCTGCAAAACCCTGCTCAGGACGCGCACGCCGGCACCTCCGCCCCCAAGAGCTACAGGGGCAGCAGCTGAGAGCAGGCCAGTTTCCTTCAAATTGCTTATGTTGCGTTCTACGAAGCTGTCATTCTCGTCATGGCTGGCCGCTCTTTCTGCAAACAGCTGGCTCAGGGATTTTGCGGCTGCGACGAGGTTCTCGTCCTTCTGTTTACGGTCAACGATATTGTCCATTTGCTCAGCCTTGCCAGAATATGTCACGCGACCATCCTGCCCGGCTCTTTGCGGTGTGGGTATCTTTAAAGTTGTGAAGTCCGTGGGCGTCACCGCTGAACACGTCTTTTTTAACCGTGCTTTTGCGGCGTTCGATGGTTTGGCGAGAAAGCGCATCGACTGAAAGTTCCAACTTCAGGCCATCATGCACGCGCCTGCAGGCGTTTGGCCTGTCCGCAAAAACCATGCCGAAACACGACGGGTTTACCGCCGCAAACCGCGGCGTTTCCGACTGAGGCAGTTAAGGTGGAGAAACAGTTAGGACATTAACTCGCTGGCCTTTTCGCCGATCATGATTGCGGGGGCATTTGTATTGCCCGAAACGATTTCTGGCATGATCGAGCAGTCGGCTACGCGCAGGCCGCGAATACCATGCACGCGCAGCTCTGCGTTAACCACCGCATCTTTGCCCTGGCCCATTTTGCATGTTCCAGTGGGATGGTAGATAGAAGCAGTGTTGCTGCGCGCCCAGTCCAGCGTTGCCTCGTAGTCGTCCATGGGCAGATCCGCACCGGGGCGATATTCCTCGGAAATCTTCGAAGTCAGCGGCGCATGGCGGGCGATCTTGCGGGCAATATTCACCCCGGCCACGATGGTGCGGCAGTCGGTTTCGGCCGACAGGTAGTTTGGAATGATCTTGGGGTAAGTGTGCGGATCAGGCGATACGATCCTGATTTCACCTTTGCTTTCGGGGCGTAGCTGGCAAACCGACATGGTAAAGGCAGAGAAGGGATCAGCACCTTTGCCAGGGTTTTCAGCAGAGAGCGGCTGCACGTGGAATTGGATGTCCGGAGTCTCCAGATCAGGACGGGTCTTCATGAACCCGGTGGCAAGGCTTGCTGCCATGGTCATCGGCCCGGCGCGGAACAGCGCATATTTCAGACCGATCTTTGCCTGGCCGAACAGGGTCCGTACCTCGTCGTTCAGTGTCGGCTCATGACATTTGTAAACCAGCCGCGCCTGAAGGTGGTCCTGCATGTTTTTGCCAACGCCATAGAGATCCTTTTTTACCTCGATGCCTTGGGCGGCAAGCTGGGCGGCTTCGCCAACACCTGACATCATAAGGATTTGCGGGGAGTTGATGGCGCCGCCCGACAGGACGATCTCGCGCCGTGCCGAAATCCTTTGGAGTTGTCCGGCACGATCCCGATAGACTACTGCGACCGCGCGGCCCTCCTGTATGTCGACCTTTTGCACCATTGCGCGGGTGATGATCTGCAGATTCTGGCGGTTCTTCACCGGATTTAGAAACGCCACGGCTGAACTGCAGCGGCGGCCATTCCTGGCCGTCAGCTGAAAGAAGCCGACGCCCTCCTGGTTGGCGCCGTTGTAGTCCGGGTTGAATGGATAGCCTGCGGCCTGCGCTGCGGCGACCCAGGCGTCAGTTATGGGGCGCTGAATGCGCATATTGGAGACAGCCAAAGGCCCGCCGCGGCCATGGAACGCATCTGCGCCGCGCTCATTGTCTTCTGAGCGTTTGAACAGCGGCAGAACATCCTCCCAGCCCCAGCCGGCGTTGCCCATCTGGCGCCAGCGGTCATAGTCCTGCGGCTGGCCGCGCACGTACAATAGGCCATTCAGAGAGGACGATCCCCCCAGCACTTTGCCACGCGGCCATTCGATTGAACGGCCATTCAGGCCCGGATCCGGCTCGGTCTTGTAGCACCAATCGACAGCCGGGTTATGGATCGTTTTGAAGTAGCCGACCGGGATGTGAATCCAGGGGTTGATGTCCCGCCCGCCTGCCTCCAGCAGCACCACTTTGTTGTTAGGGTTTGCGCTCAGCCGGTTGGCGATGACGCACCCCGATGACCCCGCTCCGATAACAATGAAATCTGCTTCCACGACCTTCTCTCCGGCTTGTAATGAAAAAACGTCTATACAGGTTGCATGAAATAATCTAGATGTTTTTGATACGAAACGTCTCAAAAATCGACAATAGGGAGGAGAATTATGGGACTTACTGACAAATTGGGCCGTATCTCGCGGCGAGATCTGTTCCGCGTTGCAGGCACTTACGGGATGAGTTCGACCCTGCTGGCAGCGGGCAGCTTTGGTGGGGCGATGAGCTTGGCGAATCTCGCCTCGGCGGCTGAATCGACCTATGAACGACGTTTTTCCAAACCCGCCAAGCACACGCTGAAATTCGGGGCGTCGGGTTTCAACGCACGCAATTTGCTGATCGAGCGGGCAGGGGCCCTGGAATTTGCACGCGATCTGGAAGCGCGTACAGATGGCGAGATCCGCATCGAGTTCATCGGTGACAACCAGATCTGCGGTCAGCTGAGCTGCGTGGAGAAAACCCAGCAAGGCATCGTCGACATCTACGCTGCCTCCACCCAGAACTCGGCGGGCGGCGCGCCCTACCTGAACGTGCTGGACTATGCCTTCATGTTCCCTGGTCGTGCCTCGCAGTATCATTTTCTCTATCACCCCAAGAGCCAGGAAATCCTGCGCGACCCGCTGGAAAAACGCCACGGGTTGAAATTCCTGTTCAGCCATTGCGAGCTGCGCGGCATTCAGCTGGGCCTGAAGTACAAGGACGCCCCCACGATCACCAAGCTGGAGGAGCTGTTCGGCACCAAGAACCGCGTGACCGGCACTCAGCTGGGCCGTATCGCCATGAAGGCGCTGAATCTGAATCCGGTCCCCGTCGCCTGGGAAGAAACCCTGGACGGGTTGAAACAGGGCCTGATCGACGGCGCCGAAACCTGGGCTTCGGCTGTGGCCTATGCCAATATGTCGCCAGTGGTCTCGCAGTCCGTAGATCTCAAATTCTTCTGCGGCACAGAGCATACCTCAATGTCGGCCAAGGTCTTTGACGGGCTTGAGGGGTATCTGCAGGATGCGGTGATGGAATCTTCCTATTGGGCGCAGGCCCATGTGCAGGCCGCGAATGAGGCTGCTTTGGTCAAAACCGTCGGTTTCTCGGACCCGCAGCTGCCAGGCACCATGTTTGTGGAAAACAACGTGCGCCCCGCCTTCCTGCCGGACAGCGAAATCCGCATGGCTGAGGAAATGTGCTCGCCTGAGTTCCAGCCACAGCTGTGGGAACAGTGGCGCGAGCGCCTGAACGGCTGGGCCGGCGGCATCGATACCTATCAGGAAATCTACAACATCGCGCGCGAAGTCGACAAAGACATGAAGCCCGAAAACGTGGAACCGCGCCGCTGGTGGAAAGGCTGACCGCAGCCTAGGCTGAAAGTAAGGACGCACCCCGGCGCAGCAACAGGCGCCGGGGTGCATTCCTCCGGATAGGAGACCGGAGGCTTCAAGGGAGGAACGAATGACGCTCTGGTCTGAAATCAGTGCAATTCTCAGCGCGTTTGCGTCGCAGGACAGCTGGGAAATCCGCAATGCATTGGAAAGCAATGCAGCCTGGGTGCTGGGCACCGTTGCCGCCGCCGTCGGCGGTCTGGTGGTGATGCTGATCTACAAGCTGGTGCCGCTTCTGGACCGACATCTGGAGCGCACCATAATGGTGTGGAGCTACCTGGCCATTGCCTTCATCATCTTTTGGGGCGTGATCGACCGCTTTGTCTTCAAGAACCAGCAGCCGTGGTCCACCACTATCCCGCCGCTGCTGTTCATGGTGATGGCCTGGTTTGGTGCTGCCTTCAACGTGCGGCTGCGCACCCATCTTAGTTTTTCCGAGTTCCGTACCCTGATGCCCCGCTGGGCCCAGATGGGCTGCCTTACATTGGATGCGGTGCTGTGGTTCGGCTTTGCTGTCATCGTTTTTGTGACCACCACCCGGATGACGGCGCTGTCGGCCTCAAACTTTCAGATCGTGCTGGGCACCGACAGCGTGCTGCAATGGTGGTTCCTGATCACCGCGCCCTTGTCCTTTGTCCTGATGATCGGCCGGGTGTTTGAAAACCTGACTGATGACATTCGCAATTATCGCAGCGGTGAACCGCTGATCAAACAGGCCGTGATCGGAGGAGACGTGTGATGGATACTGGAACCTGGGTCACGCTGATCTCGCTTGGGGTCACCTTCCTGTTCATGCTGGGAGTGCCGGTGCTGCTGGTCATCGGCTATTGGGTGATCGGCTGCTCCTTTGTACTTGGGTTGACGCTCGACAATATGGGCGCCGAGCTGCTGAATGTCTTCAACAAGGGCTTTGCCCTGCTGGCGATGCCGCTGTTCATCCTCACCGGTGACCTGATCAATCAATCGGGCATCGCCCGGCGCCTGTCTGATTTTGCCTATGCCTGCCTTGGCTGGATGCGCGGCGGACTGGCGATGGCCTCGCTGGGTGCCTGCGGGCTGTTTGCTGCCATTTCCGGTTCGAACTCGGCGACAACGGCCACTATCGGCTCCATGTTGCACCCTGAAATGGTCAAAGGTGGCTATGATGAACGCTTCTCGGCCGCAACCGCCGCCGCCGGTGGCACCGTCGGCATCATCATCCCGCCGTCGATCATCTTCATCGTCTATGGTTTTCTGATGAACCTGCCGATTTCAGACCTGTTTGTAGCGGGCATCCTGCCCGGCGCGATGATGGTCATCGGCATGCAACTGGCTTGCTGGATCATCTGCTACCGCAATGGCTGGGGTTTCCTGATCCCGCTGCAGCTTACCCGCGTCCTGAAAACCGCCTTTGGCGCCTGGCTCGGCTTTTTTGCCATCGGGCTGGTGCTGTGGGGTATCTATACCGGCAAGTTTTCCCCGACCGAGGCCGCAGGCGTCACCGTCGGTTTCTGCGTCATCGCAGGTGTGTTGTCCTGGGTGGTGACGAAAGTTACAGGTGCCAGCAAGGACAAAACTTGGGAAGAGAAATCCTATGCCGAGATGCTGGTGGTCGAGGGCTTTACCATCCCGCAGATCCCCTCAATCGTCGTGCGCTCGGCGCAGATCACCGGCATTCTGGCGCCGCTGATTGCAATCTCCGTGGTGATGCAGCAGATCCTGTCCCTGCTGGGGGCGCAGCAGACGATTGGCGATTTCGTGACGTCGATGGGCGGCTACTATGCGGTGCTGTTCACCTCGATGGTGATCGTCTTTTTCTCCGGTATGGTGCTGGAAAGCCTGCCAGTCACCATAATCCTCGCCCCGATTCTGGCGCCGATCGCGGCCTCTGTCGGCGTTGATCCGATCCATTTTTCGGTGATCTTCCTGGTTGGCGCATCTATCGGTTTCATCACACCGCCATATGGTCTGAACCTCTATGTCGCATCTGGCGTCACCGGTGTTCCGTATTTCCGCCTGCTCCGCTATACAGTCCCTTACCTTGCAGCTCTGATCGGGGTCTGGGTGCTGGTTTCTCTGGTGCCAGATTTCGCGCTGGCGCTGCTGCCCAACAAGTAGGGAACACGCGGTTATGGCAAAGGACGCGCTGGATAAAAAAGAGGGGCAAATCCCGACCAATCTGCGCCTACTGGTGCTGCTGGAGGAAGTGGCGAGGCGCGGAGCGGCTGTAAAGCCGGCTGAGATGATCGAGGCCATGGGGCTGCCCAAGCCGACCGTCCACCGCTTGATGCAGACCGCAGAAGCCGAAGGTTTTTTGCAACGCGACCTTGATGGGCGGGCCTACGGGCCCGGTCCCAGGCTTCGCAGGGTGGCGCTTGACATAATGTCCTCTGAACATCTGCGCACAGCGCGCCTCTCCATTCTAAAGAGCATCGCCGAGGAGTTGGGCGAGACCTGCAACCTTGCCACTCCTGATCGGGAAGGAATGATCTATCTGGACCGGGTGGAAACAAAATGGCCGCTGCGCATCCAGATGCCGATTGGCACCCAGGTGCCGTTTCATTGTACAGCCAGCGGTAAGATGTATCTCTCAACACTGAAACCCAGCACCCTGGCTGCTGTGATGCGCGCAAGGCCGCTGGAGGCCGTCACAGACAAAACCTGTACAAGCCCGGAAGAACTCACTGCCGAATTGGATGGCATCGCCAAAAGCGGTTTTTCTACAGATGATGAAGAGTTCATAACAGGCATGGTCGCTGTCGCCGTCCCCGTGCGGGATGCGCGCAATCGGCTGCTTGCAACGCTTTCGGTGCACGCCCCCGTCCAGCGCCACAATCTGCATAGCCTGAAGGCGTTCCTCCCGTCACTGCAGAAGGGAGCAGAAGAGCTGGCAAGCCTTGCTTGACGCACTCTGGCAGCCAGGACGCCCGAGCCAGGATTTTAACGGTCCTCTCCCGGGATATTGTTGCGTTCCTGGGGTGATGGAGTGAACTGCCGTCACTGTTTCAGCGGACAGCCGTCCTGCGTGAAAAGGTGTGAACTCTCTGCAAAATGCAAGTCTCTTTTGCAGATATGAAAGACGGCGACGCGATACAGGGGCTGGAAACTGCAAAGGCTGTCACAACATGACAAACTGAGCCCCAAGCTCCTAAGATAGAGACATGCTTTGCCCCATTTGAAAGGGGTTTTAGCGATCTCAATAGTAGAAAATGGCGGAGAGACAGGGATTCGAACCCTGGGTGGGCTTGCACCCACAACGGTTTTCGAGACCGCCCCGTTCGACCACTCCGGCACCTCTCCGCGGGGGGTGAAGCGCGGTTTAATGTTGATTCAGGACTGGCGCAAGGGGCGATTTGCCGCTTTGGCAAAAAAATCCGGAACTCTGTTGCAGGGCAAGGGTTTTCGCTTAGATTTGCACTATGCAGATGATCTTTTCAGTTCCCGCTTCAGCTATTCGGTTTCTGGTGGTGGTGTGGCTAGCCTGCTGGGCAGTCTCCCTGCCTGCGGGGGCAGCAGACCGTGCCAGAGTGGAGGCGTTTCTCGAAGTCACCGGGTTCGATGTGGCGCTCGACAGCATCGCCCTGTCGGCGTCGAGTGCGCCGGAAATGCTCGGCGTCGATGCTGGTGCTTTCGGAAACCAGTGGACCGAGATGTCTCAGGAGGTTTTTGATCCGTCCCTGATGCGCAGCCTGGCGCTGGATATCCTGGAGCAAACTCTGGATGAAGAGGCGCTGGACCATGCCGCCGCTTTCTATGCCAGCGATCTGGGAGCGCGGCTGGTGCGGGCAGAGAATTCTTCGCATTTGATCGAAGAGGATGAGGTGAAGCAGGTCGCAGGCAGCCGCATCATTTCAGACCTGGTCAAGGCCGGCAGTAAACGGGTGGCGATGTACCAGCGGATGGGACAGGCCATTGATGCAGCAGGCTCTGGCGTAAAGGCATTGCAGCAAATCCAATTCCGCTTTCTTATGGCCGCGGCGGCCGCGGGTGTGATTGAGATACAGCTGGACGCAGACGAGCTGCGTGCGTTGATGAAAGAGCAGGAGGGTGAGCTGCGCCTCAGCCTGCAGGCTTCCAGCCTTGCCGCCTCAGCTTACACCTATCAGGAGTTTTCCGACGCCGAAGTGCAGGCCTATGTCGAAGCACTGGAAGAGGCGCCGATGCAGAGGGTCTATGAGCTGCTGAATTCAGTGCAGTACGAGATTACCGCAAACCGTTTTGAGGAACTTGCCCATCGGATGGCAGAACTGACGCCAGGCCAGGATATCTGACCCTTTCCGGCTGAACGGGTTTGCCTGTGGGAAGATTAGCCTGTGGAAAGACTCGCCTGTGGAAAACGGTTGACACAGTGTCCGTTCCGAACCATAAGCCCGCATCCCGGCCCGGAATCTCTGCGCCGGGGTTTATTTGTAATACGCCCCCGCAAGGGGCGCGCTGTTCGAGGCGGCATCAGCCGAAACACCCGCAAGGGGGCCGTAGGACGCGGGTAGAAAAGGAAAAACGCACATGTTTGCGGTCCTCAAGACTGGCGGCAAGCAGTACAAGGTTCAGGCGGGCGACGTGCTCCGCGTTGAAAAATTGGCTGCTGATGCTGGCGAAACCATCCAATTCGACGAAGTTCTGATGCTGGGCGGCGACGCACCGGTTGTTGGCGCTCCGCTGGTAGACGGCGCTGCTGTGAAGGCAGAAGTCATTGACCAGATCAAAGGCGACAAGGTCATCAACTTCGTCAAACGCCGCCGGAAGCACTCCTCCAAGCGCACCGTCGGCCACCGTCAGAAGCTGACCCTGGTCCGGATCACCGAGATCCTGGCTTCGGGCGCAACCAAAGCCGCTCCGAAAGCTGCTGCAAAGGCCAAAGCTGCTCCGGCTGCTGAAGCTGCCGCAGGTTCGGACGACCTGACTGCCCTGACCGGCGTCGGCCCCGCAGCTGCCAAGAAATTGGAAGAAGCAGGTCTGACCACTTTCGCCCAGATCGCAGCCTTGTCCGAAGACGACATTGCTGGTATCGAAGCGATCAAAGTGAAGCCCGAGTGGGTTGAGCAAGCCAAAGAGCTGGCTAAAGGCTAAGGAGAGAGAGAATGGCACATAAAAAAGCTGGCGGTTCCTCCCGTAACGGCCGCGACTCAGCTGGTCGCCGCCTTGGCGTGAAACTCTTCGGTGGCCAGGCGGCCATCGCAGGCAACATCATCGTGCGTCAGCGCGGCACCAAGTTCTGGGCCGGCGAAGGCGTAGGCATGGGCAAGGATCACACCCTGTTCGCCACTGCCGACGGTGCTGTGAACTTCCGCAAGGGCCTGAAAGGCCGCACCTTTGTATCGGTTCTCCCAGCGGCGGAGGCCGCCGAGTAAGCCGACCCAAAGGGTAAAGAAATCTTTAGGGGGACCGGCTATAAGGCCGGTCCCTTTTTCTGTTTCCGAATGCGAGTTGATTATGAAGTTCCGAGCAATGATGAAGACACAGGCTGCTGCAGCGCACTGGCGTCGTTTTCACGTCGCGATAAATGGAAGTTTTGTGGAAGTTGAAGGTATTGCGCCTTGCAGCAGGGGCTGGGCGTGCACATCTGAATTGATAAGTCGAAACAACAAGGGCTGCCGCCAACGGAAGATTTTTGGCAAGGGAGGACCACGGCCATGAACCTCGAGCAGATCGTGAACCAGCAGGTCATTGAAACGGACCGCTTTATCCTGCGCCCGCTGCGCAAGTCCGATGCCGGGCTGATTGAGCACTATGTCAGTGACAAACGTGTCGCCCGTATGACCCGTTCCGTGCCGCACCCTTTGCCGCCCGGCGCAGCGGAAGCCTTTGTTGCCCGTGCCATGGCTGAAGAGCGGGATGAGGATGTCTGGGTTATCGACGGCACCGTTGAAGGGGATTCCGAGCTGAAAGGTGTGATCGGGCTGAAGCGGATGGACCGCAACCAGTCTGAGGTTTCCTACTGGACTGCGCCACCCTTCTGGAACACCGGGCTGGCCTCAGCAGCGCTGAAAGCATTGGTTGATGCAAACCCTCAGCAGAATGATGCGATGTTTGCCTGTGTCTTTCAGGACAATCCGGCATCAGCCCGGGTGCTGATCCATTGCGGCTTTGATTATCTCGGCGATGCCGAAAGTTACTCGGTGGCCCGTGACACGACCGTCCCAACCTGGACCTATAGCCGAAAACTGTGATTGGCGCCGCCTGCGCTTTGCGGTAAGGCAAGCGAAACATCCCGCAGGAGACCCAGTCTCTTGCGGGACACTTGTACTGCGCGGACAGGCAGGGGCCTGCCGCATAAAGGAGCTGTCATGAAATTTCTCGATCTGGCCAAGGTCTATATCCGTTCCGGCGCAGGCGGGAACGGCTGCGTCAGCTTTCGCCGCGAGAAATACATCGAATATGGTGGGCCGGACGGGGGCGACGGCGGCAAGGGCGGTTCAGTCTGGGCCGAGGTCACCGATGGGCTGAACACTCTGATCGATTTTCGCTATCAGCAGCATTTCTTTGCCAAGAACGGCCAGTCTGGCATGGGGCGCCAGCGCACCGGCAAAGATGGCGACGATATCATTCTGCGTGTGCCTGTCGGGACCGAGATCCTGGACGAGGACCAGGAAACCGTCCTGGCTGACCTCACCGTACCCGGCGAGCGTGTGCTGCTGGCCAAGGGCGGCAATGGCGGCTTTGGCAACCTGCATTTCAAATCCGCCACCAACCAGGCGCCGCGCCGCGCCAATCCGGGGCAGGAGGGGGTTGACCGCACCATTTGGCTGCGGCTCAAGCTGATTGCGGATGCGGGCCTTCTGGGGCTACCGAATGCGGGCAAGTCGACCTTCTTGTCGGCAACCTCCAATGCCCGGCCCAAGATCGCGGATTATCCGTTCACCACGCTGCATCCGAATCTGGGCGTGGTCGGCATCGACAACACTGAATTTGTGGTCGCCGACATCCCCGGCCTGATCGAAGGCGCACATGAGGGCAAGGGGATCGGCGACCGCTTCCTGGGCCATGTGGAACGCTGCGCAGTGCTGCTGCACCTGATCGATGGCACTTCAGAGACCGTGGTTGAAGACTATGAAACCATCATTGGTGAGCTGGAGGCTTATGGCGGCGTTCTGGCCACCAAGACCCGGATTACCGTGCTCAACAAGGTGGATGCTATCGACCCGGAAGAGCTGGACGAAAAACGTGCGGCCTTGGAGGCTTCGGTAGGTGGTCCGGTGCATTTGATGTCTGGCGTCAGCCGTCAGGGCCTGAATGAAATCCTGCGCGCCCTGCGCAATGAAATCGACGACGACCGTCTGCGGATGAAGCCTGCCGAGGAGGAAGAAACTTGGCGGCCCTGACCTCGGCAAAACGCATTGTCGTCAAGATCGGCTCGGCTCTTCTGGTCGACCGGGAAAGCGGTGAACTGCGGGCAGGCTGGCTGCATTCGCTTGCCAATGATGTTGCCTGGCTGAAGTCGCGCGGCACGGATGTGGTACTGGTATCCTCCGGCTCCATTGCCTTGGGCCGGGGTGTTTTGGGCCTGCCGCGCGCAGAGCTGCCGCTGGAGCAATCCCAGGCCGCCGCCGCTGTTGGACAGATCCGCTTGGCCCGCGCCTATGAAGAAGCACTGGCGCCGCACCGGATCACCACGGCCCAGGTGCTGGTGACGCTGGAAGACAGTGAAAACCGCCGCCGCTATCTGAACTCGCGTGCAACTCTGGAAACGCTCCTGAACATGGGAGCTGTTCCCATCGTCAATGAGAATGACACCATTGCCACGGATGAAATCCGGTATGGTGACAATGACCGGCTGGCTGCCCAGGTGGCCGTGACCGTTGGCGCTGACGCCTTGATCCTGCTGTCCGATGTCGACGGCTTTTACAGCGCCAACCCGGCGCTGGATCCCAAAGCGGAACGCTATGACCGGATTGACGAGATCACGCCTGAAATCGAAGCGATGGCGGGCGACGGTGTATCCGGCCTGTCCAAGGGCGGCATGATCACCAAACTGCTGGCGGCCAAAATGGCCACTGCTGCAGGCTGCGCCATGGCAATCACTGAAGGGTCGCCTTTGAACCCTTTGAAAACGCTAGAGGAAGGCGCGCCTTGCACCTGGTTTACAGGGCAGGGTGATCCGCAGGCCGCACGTAAGCGCTGGATTGCGGCAATGAAGACCCGGGGCGTTTTGACTATCGACGAAGGGGCTGCCAGGGCGCTGATGTCCGGCAAAAGCCTGCTGCCCGCAGGCGTCCGTCATGTGGAGGGTGACTTTGGCCGCGGCGATCCGCTGGCCATCCTTGGCCCAGCCGGGCGTAAACTTGGGCAGGGGCTGTCGCGCTATACCGCCGATGAAGCCCGCGCCATTCAGGGGCGCCAGTCGCAGGAGATCGAGGCCACGCTGGGCTATCCCGGCCGTGCTGCATTGATTCACCGCGATGACATGGCGCTTTGACCGCACCACCTGATAGTTTATTCAAGCCGGACCGGCACCAAGTGCCACACAGAGACCGGCAAGGGCACAAGACATATGCAAAACAATGAAAACATCCCCGCCGTGATGGCAGAGCTTGGCAAACGTGCAAAGCAAGCAGCGCAGATGCTGGCCACAGCCAGTGCCGAGCGCAAACACGCCGCCCTGATCGGCGCGGCCGAAGCGGTCTGGAACCGCCGCGCGGACATCATCGCTGCAAACGCCAAGGATCTGGAGTTCGGCCAGAGCAAAGGTCTCTCTGGCGCGATGATGGACCGGCTGATGCTGGACGACTCCCGCATCCAAGGCATCGTTGACGGCCTGCGTGCCGTGGCAGAACAGCGTGATCCCGTGGGCGAAGTGATGGAAGAGTGGCAACAGCCCACCGGCCTTAAGATCCAGCGCGTCCGCACGCCTTTGGGTGTGATCGGTGTGATCTACGAAAGCCGCCCCAATGTTACGGCTGATGCTGGTGCGCTCTGTCTTAAGTCAGGCAACGCTGTGATCCTGCGCGGCGGCTCCGAAAGCTTCCACTCTTCGCAAGCGATCCATGCCTGTCTTGCTGAGGGGCTGAAGTCTGCCGGTCTGCCGGAAGATGCGGTGCAGCTGGTTCCGACCCGCGACCGCGCCGCAGTGCAGGAACTGCTGACAATGACGGAGTATGTCGACGTTATCGTCCCGCGCGGCGGCAAGGGGCTGGTTGGCCTGGTCCAACGTGAGGCGCGGGTGCCGGTCTTTGCCCATCTTGAAGGCATTGTGCACATCTACCTCGACAAGGCGGCTGATCCGCAGAAGGCGCTGGATGTGGTCCTGAACGCGAAGACCCGCCGCACCGGTATCTGCGGTGCTGCTGAATGCTTGCTGATCCACCAGGACATTGCACCGACGCTGGGCAAGATGGTTCTGGAAACGCTGGCCTCTGCTGGCGTTGAAGTCCGCGCGGCAGAAGGGCTGCCCGGGCCGGATGGAATGGTCGTTGCAACAGCTGAGGACTGGGGCAAGGAATATCTGGATTCCATCATTGCTGCCAAACAGGTAGCGGGCATAGATGAAGCGATCCAGCACATCCGTACGCATCACTCCCAGCACACTGATTGCATCATCACCGAGGATGAAGGCGCGGTGCAGACGTTCTTTGCCGAACTCGACAGTGCTATTCTGATGCACAATGCCTCAACCCAGTTTGCCGATGGTGGCGAATTCGGGATGGGCGCGGAAATCGGCATTGCCACCGGCAAGATGCATGCCCGTGGACCGGTCGGCGCAACCCAGCTGACCAGCTTTAAATATCTGGTGCGCGGTGATGGAACCACCCGCGCCTGATCGGCCAAAAACGCAAAACGCCGGGCAAAACACCCGGCGTTTCTTTGCACAGAAGACAGGGATCAGAACTGCATCGTGATGTTTTCCAGGTTGAGTTCCAGCCGCACGATGCGGTCAGCTTCTTTGGCCGCTTCTGGCAGCAAGGCAAACTGTACCAGGGCCGGGGTGATTTCCGCGTTCGAGCTGCCGCCACTGACCCGCGCCCACAGTTCATCATCGACCGCGACTTTGCGTCCTTCGCCCACCACGGTCCATTTGCCGTCAGCGCAGAAGATCTTGACCGTGCCGCCATAGGGCAGGGCGCTTTCCAGGCACAGCGCCGACAGCAGCGCCAGACGCGCCTCGCTTCGGGTGCAGCCCTCCAGCGGTGACCATTGGTATTGGATACGTCCGCCTTTACTGACGTCCTCAAGCAACGATACAATCTCGGCGCGTGGAGTTTGCTGGTCGCCGGCGGCGCCAAAGGCGATACGGAAGAAACGAATGCGGGCATTGGCGTTGGCGACGCTGTCAGATATCAGCTCCAATTCCGGCCCCGACATGCTGCCTGCCATGCCCAAAAGCTCTAGACCGTTGTTGATGGCGCCGACCGGGCTGATCAGATCATGACAGATCCGCGACCCTACCAATGCGGCCAGATTGGCGTTATCTACACCCATAACAATTACTTCCTCCGAACTGGGCCATCCCCCTATGAATGACCTCAACGCTATTTTAGCCCCCGGAATGTTCGTCCGGCACCCGGATCACCCTGATTGGGGTATTGGCCAGGTGCAGTCTAATGCCGGCGGCAAGATCACTGTTAACTTTCCCGACCAGGGCAAGCTTGTGATTGACGGAGCGCGTGTCTCCCTTATTCCTGTCTTTGATCCATAACGGTTTATGAAGGGTTAACGAAGCCCCTCAATTTTTCTTCAAATGCTGCGCGTTCTTTGCCTCATCAGGGTTACGTGCTCAAGCCTGAACTGCGCAAGGTGGCCGCATGCCAGACACAATCCCGGAGTTTTCCGTAAAAATCGCCGAAACAGAGGAGGAGCTGCGAGCTGCTCAAGCGCTCCGTTACGAAGTATTTGTCCGTGAACTCGGCGGTCAAGGACCACTGGTCGACCACAGTGCCGGGCTTGAACAGGACAGGTTTGATCCGTTTTTCGACCATATGCTGGTAACAGATGAGGCCAAGGGAATTGTGGTGGGGGTTTACCGCCTGTTGCGAGACGATCAGGCGGCAAGGGCAGGGCAGTTCTATTCCGAGGACGAATACGATCTGTCTAGGCTGAAGGCTTCCGGTCGTCGACTTCTGGAGTTGGGCCGCTCGTGCCTGCATCGTGACTACCGTGGCGGGATGGCCATGTTTCACCTCTGGTCCGGGCTGGCAGACTATGTCGACCAGCATAGGATCGAGATCCTGTTCGGCGTCGCCAGCTTTCATGGCACGGACCCGCGGGCGCTGGCAAATTCCCTGTCCATGCTGCACCACAATCATTTGGCGCCGCCTGAATTGCGCGTGCGCTCAAAACTCTTTCAATCCATGAACTTGATGCAAGAAGTTGATTTGAACAGAAAGCAGGCGATGGTGGAAACACCGGCATTGATCAAGGCCTACTTGCGGCTGGGGGGATTTGTCGGTGAGGGCGCATTTATCGACCAGATGTTCAATACCACTGACGTTTGCCTGATCCTTGACACTGCCCGTATGAATGACCGGCAGCGTAGGATTTATACCGGTGGGAATAGCCGACGATGAGCATCAGCTGGCAAAGCAAGGAAACCCCTGATCCGATCCGTATCGGGCTGCTGGGATGGGTTCTGGTGCTGTTGCGCGGAGTGCCGCTGGCGCTGCTGGTGTTTGGCGGGCTTCTTCTTTTGCTTGCCATCCGGCAGATTGAGCGGCCGCTGTATGGTCTGCGACGCCCGGTTACACCTTTCATAACCCAATTTGTTTGTCGCAACGCTTTCCGGCTCCTTGGCATGGGGTACGAAACACGGGGCAAACTGATGCGCCGAAACGGGGCTGTGGTTGCCAATCATTCCTCCTGGCTGGATATCTTCGCCCTGAATGCACGAAAGCGGATTTACTTTGTCTCCAAGGCCGAAGTGGCAAAGTGGCCCGGTATTGGCTGGCTGGCGCGGGCCACCGGCACCGTATTTATCGAACGCAACCCCAAGAAGGCGAAAATGCAGGCAGAGCTGTTCGAGCAGCGTCTTCTGGCGGGACACAAACTACTGCTTTTTCCTGAGGGCACGTCAACTGATGGGTTGAGAGTTTTGCCCTTTAAAACAACTCTCTTTGCTGCCTTTTTTACCGAGGAGCTGCGGGAACGGCTTCATGTACAGCCAGTATCGGTGCGATTTCTGCCTGCAGCAGGGCAGCCGGACCGCTTCTATGGCTGGTGGGGGGATATGGATTTCGGGTCTCATCTGCTCAAGACGCTGGCGGCGCCGCGACAGGGTGCAGTTGAACTGATATACCATCCGCCTTTAAGAGTATCGGACTTTTCCGACCGCAAATCCCTGGCGGCCAAAGCAGAAGAAATGGTTCGTTTTGGCCATGATTTTGGCCTGCCAGCCAGTAATTGAAGAGGCCTGGCGTTTTTTACCCGGCGCAAGGCTTGCCAGCGGGTGATATCTGATCTATAGGCGCGCCTACGAACCCGCAGGCGGGGTTTGGCCTGATCAGGGGAGACATCCCTGACGGACCCCCGGTTGGAGCATCTGCTCTGAACCCCCGCCGAGGATAGAAACCGGAAAGGAAAGAATAGCATGGCTCTTCCTGAGTTCACCATGCGTCAGCTGCTTGAAGCTGGCGTTCACTTCGGCCACCAGACACAGCGCTGGAACCCGCGCATGGCGCCGTTCATCTACGGCTCGCGCAATGGCATCCACATTATGGACCTGACCCAGACTGTTCCGATGCTGGACCAGGCGCTGCAGGTTGTCCGTGACACCGTTGCAAAAGGCGGCCGCGTTCTGTTCGTCGGCACCAAACGCCAGGCAGCTGGTCCGGTTGCAGAAGCCGCTGAGAAATCCGCTCAGTACTTCATGAACCACCGTTGGCTCGGCGGCACTCTGACCAACTGGAAAACCGTTTCCCAGTCGATCAACCGCCTGAAGGAAATCGACGAGAAAATGGTCGGCGGTTCCGAAGGCCTGACCAAGAAAGAGCGTCTGGGCATGGAACGCGATCAGGAGAAGCTGCAGGCTTCCCTGGGCGGTATCCGTGAAATGGGCGGCGTGCCGGATCTGCTGTTCGTCATCGACGTGAAAAAAGAAGCACTGGCCATCGCCGAAGCCAAGAAACTGGGTATCCCGGTTGTGGCTGTTGTCGACACCAACTGCTCTCCCGATGGCATTGACTATATCATCCCGGGCAACGACGACGCATCGCGCGCCATCTCGCTGTATTGCGATCTGGTTGCCCGCGCGGCTCTGGACGGCATGTCCGCACAGCTGGGCGCCGCTGGCGTTGACCTGGGCGCGCTGGAAGAAGCACCGGCAGAAGAAGCCGTTGCTGAAGAAGCAGCCGCCGAGGCCTGATCCGTTCTGTCACGGAACTGACATGCGGGGCAGGGTATCACCTGCCCCAAATCTGTTTATGAATTGAGGAGAGCCAAGAGATGGCAATCACTGCAGCAATGGTGAAAGAACTGCGCGAAACCAGCGGCGCAGGCATGATGGACGCGAAAAAAGCACTGGTCGAAAACGACGGCAACATGGAAGCCGCCATCGACTGGCTGCGCACCAAAGGTCTGGCCAAAGCCGCCAAGAAATCTGGCCGCACCGCCGCAGAAGGCCTGGTTGCCGTTGTCGTCGAAGGCGGCAAGGGTGTTGCTGTTGAGGTGAACTCCGAAACCGACTTTGTTGCCAAGAATGGTGATTTCCAGGACATGGTCGGCAAAATCGCCACAGCGGCTCTGGGCGTTGCTGACATCGAGGCACTGGCTGCGGCAGACTTGGGCGGTAAATCCGTTTCCGAAACACTGACCGACAAGATCGCCACCATTGGCGAGAACATGTCCCTGCGCCGCATGGCGTCGCTGGAAGGCGAGACCGTCGTTTCCTACGTCCACAACGCGGCAACTGCCGGCATGGGCAAGATCGGCGTTCTGGTTGCCATGACCGGCGGCGACGAAGCCATCGGCAAGCAGGTTGCAATGCACATCGCAGCTGTGAACCCGGCGGCTCTGTCCGAAGCTGATCTGGACGCATCCATCGTTGAGAAGGAAAAGCAGGTTCAGATCGACATCGCACGTGAGTCCGGCAAGCCGGAACAGGTGATCGAGAAGATGATCGTCGGCCGCATGAAGAAATTCGTGGCTGAGGCAACCCTGCTGAACCAGCAGTTCGTTGTGAACCCGGATCTGACCGTCGAAGCAGCTGCCAAGGAAGCTGGCGCCACCATCACCGGCTTTGTCCGTGTTGAAGTCGGCGAAGGCATCGAAGTTGAAAAAGAAGACTTCGCAGCAGAAGTGGCAAAAGCCGCACAGGGCTGATCCGACGCAAAGTCTGAAAAGTTTAAGCCGGCAGGACACCCTGCCGGCTTTTTCGTGCCTGGGTGATTCGTGCCTGGGTGATAGGCAAGATCAGCGTCTGTATCAGGAAGAACGTTGAAAATGCGGTGGACCGCTTCACAGACGTACGGAACGGGTTCTGGGCTGGCTTGGAGTGCGAGGAGCCCCGCTGATGGGGATGGCAGGGCTCCTCATATATCGGGGCAGGACACGGATCTATACGTGCCTGCCCCCGATCAGGTAGGAGAGCCTTGAAATCGCAAGGTTCGATACCCAAAGTTCCTAGGCTAAAGCCACCACTCACGGAACTTGCGAAAATTGCAATGAATTACACTTTAGCGGTAGTACTGAAAACCTTACTTTTGACGCTAATTGGCGTCTTTTTGATTCCAGCCACCTAAAAAATGCAGTTTCAAGGACTTACGAGGACTGGTTAAGCTCTCAAGTACTCAGGCGTCCAACACATACATCTGATTGTGCAAAGCTGCCTTGAGGACAGCCTGGGCGGTGGTCTCTACGGACAGGGATTCCCGTGCAAGGCGCAGATGCTTTTCGATCGTTGCAGATGTCAGCCCCATCAGAAGCGCAATGTCCTGCGTGGTCTTGCCATCCCCAACCCACTGCAACACTTCCCTCTGCCGCTTGGTCAGGACCCGGTTCGGGGCTGTATAGGGCAGGGTAAGGATCTTCAGATGAGCAACATTGTTCATCAAGACAATGTCATCGCCTTGCTCCTGCCACAGAGCATCAACTGCGTCCTGGGTAAGATCGGAGTTGGCAGCCAATGAAATCGCCCCCTTGTAGCGCGGCGAAGTGGAGTAAAAGCTGATCGTGTATCCGGCCGTCATGCCCAGGGTCTGGTTGAACTCATGCACTTTGCGGGCTTCAGGCCCCAGAGTGCCATTCAGCGCCATCTCCTGCGCAATCCGCCAGCTGCCGGCTCCTTCATTTTCCAGCGCCCAGCGAAGCATGGGAGCATGAAAATAAAGCCCCTTGCGGAGGAACCCATCCAAATAGGAATTGTCGTGGTTCGACAGGATAACAAAGTCGTCGGGATCGCCCAAAGACGTTTCCGTCTTGTAACGGGTGTAGCCGTAAATCAGGCGGTCAAAACCAAATTCCGCCATCTGCTGGACGTGGCCGTGCCACAGCTCTTCCAGGCTCTGCGCGCCGCAGACGAAGTTCAGATATTTCCGGACGATCATGCCGCGCCGGTCGCTTTCAAATGTGCCGCCAGCGCATCCAGTGCAAGCAGATACCCCTGGGTGCCAAATCCGCAGATTTGCCCAAGAGAAGCCTTTGCTATGTAGGATGTGTGCCGGAATGTTTCGCGGGCATGGATGTTGGAAAGATGCACTTCAACCGCAGGAATTTCCACGGAAATCAACGCATCCATCAGTGCAATTGATGTATGGGTATAGGCCCCGGCGTTCAGGACAATCCCTTGGTGGCGCCCCTTGGCATCATGAATCGCGTCGATCAGCGCACCTTCATGGTTTGACTGCAGACAGGCAATTTCGAACCCGATCTTGGCGGCATGGGCTCTGCAGGCATCCTCAACCATCGCCAGTGTCGCCGACCCGTAAACCTCCGGCTGGCGGGTACCAAGCAGGTTCAAGTTTGGTCCGTTCAGTACCAGAACACTCGTCATTCTTGTATGTCCTTGCCTCTTTCTCTTTGAACTTTTATGACAATTTTTTCTGAAAGCGAACAAACAAACGCAACAGGCAGAAAAAAACATGATTTAACCAGCCTTGGGTTGAAGGCTGACTGCGGGGAAAATCCAGGCGTGATGAACGTAAACCTCTCGGCGTCACGGGCACGTCAGCGCGCTATCCAGGACATTTCAGTTGGCAGTATTGGGTAAACAAGGGGGCAGCAGTGGATCAAGGCAGCTTGGAAACGATCAAGTCTTGGCAGCAACGCTATGTAAATGAAAGGAAATACCCAGGCAGCTCATTGCTGATCCAGCGTGGTGGCGCAGAGGTGTTTTTTCACGCGGCAGGTTTGCGCAATGTTGAAGAGGCGCTTCCATTCACGCGCAGCACCCTGGTGCGCCTTTATTCGATGACCAAACCCGTCACATCAGTTGCGGCGATGATCCTGCTGGAGCGCGGATGCTTTCACCTTGATGCTCCGGTCAGCGATTTTATTCCGGAGTTCAATGACATGCAGGCTCTTGTTCCAGGGGCCAAGACCATTGATCAAACAGTTGCCTGCTCGCCGCCAACATTGCATCAGCTGCTGACGCATACCAGTGGTCTGAGCTATCCCTTCAATCCGGGTGTTCTGCCGGAAGCGATGGCTGAACAAGATATTATGTTCGGTCCGGACCAAGGCCCGCTGACAGAGTCTGTCGCGAATCTGGCGCGGCTGCCACTGGCATTTCAGCCTGGCACTCGCTGGGAATACTCAGTGGCCACAGATGTTCTGGGGCGGGTGATTGAAGTGGTCTCCGGCATGCCATTACAGGATTTCCTGAGGACGGAAATCTTTGATCCGCTGAACATGACGGAAACCGGTTTCCGGGTTCCTGATGGGGCAGGGAACCGGTTCGCCTCTCTCTATACGCCTCTGGCCGGCGACGCTTTCGAATTGAATTCGGCAACTGCTGGCGGGGACAGTTTGCGTCTTACCGACAGCTACGGCGGGTCTCCCTTTGAACAGGCCGTGATGGCGTCCGGTGGCGGCGGTCTGGTTGGAACCATCGATGACTATATGAAATTCGCAGAAATGCTGCGGCGCCAGGGTCGCTACAAAGGCGGCTTTATTATCAGTCCGCAAACTGCTGATTTTATGATGCAAAACCATCTTGCAGGCGATATCGCCTCAATGGGGCCGCGCAGTTTTGCAGAGCAGCCGATGGAGGGCATGGGCTTTGGTCTGGGCGGCGCTGTTGTCCTGAATCCGGCGCAGGCGCGCTGTCCCGGATCGGTGGGCGACTTCAGCTGGGGCGGAATCGCGTCGACCTTTTTCTGGGTTGACCGGCGGCTTGATCTGTCAGTTGTGTTCCTGACCCAATTGGCGCCCTCAAGCTCTTATCCCTCGCGGCCGGAACTCAAAGCTTTGGTGCATGGCGCGTTGACCTGTTAGTCACCGGTTGAAAAGGTCCGGCTTGGCTGCTGTTTGGCCGAAGGAAAGACATGATGAAGACAGAGGCCGCCAAAATCCTGCTGGACTTGCTGGATCTCGAAACATTGGACAGCAACCTGTTTCGCGGCTCCGGATCTGGCGGAGAAACTCCTACACGAATTTATGGTGGCCAGGTGATCGCACAGGCATTGGTTGCGGCATATGCGACTGTTACCAGTAGATTATGCCATTCTCTTCATGCGTATTTCATCCGACCGGGTGATCCATCGCGACCAGTGATCTATGAGGTTGATCCAGCCCGAGATGGTCGCAGTTTTACCACGCGCCGTGTCGTCGCAATGCAGAACGGCAAGCAGATACTGAATCTCGCGGCATCGTTTCACGCGCCGGAAGACGGCTGGGATCATCAGCATTCCATGCCGCATGCGCCACCTGCAAGCGGTTTGGAACCCCGTCAGGACGTTCTGAAGCGGAACGCCGACCGTTTTGCGCCGGAAAAGCAGACTGAACTTCTGCGTCCACGTCCATTTGAAATCCGCGAGATTGAACCCCGCGATCCTCTGAATCCGGAAAAGACAAGTGACGTCAATAAGATATGGCTGAGGATGGAAGCCGCTCAAGGAGCCGGGCCGGAGTTGCAGCAAATTCTATTGGCTTATGCGTCGGATTTTGGTTTGCTTGAATCTTCGCTGCGTCCGCATGGGCTGACATTTCACGATCCCGAGGCTATGACCGCGAGCCTGGATCATGCCATGTGGTTCCATGCGCCTGTGCGCCTGCAGGAATGGCATCTGTATTCGATGGATGCGCCTTTCACCGGCAGTGGACGCGGGTTTAATCGCGGATCGATCTATTCTGAAGATGGGAAGCTTGTTGCCAGTGTGGCGCAAGAAGGTTTGCTGAGACTTTTAAGTACTTGAAATCACGTTGTTTGGAGATCGTCTAGTGAACTGGCTACTTGTATAATTTACATAATTCTGATTATAAGTTGTTCTTGTGTAGCCGGGTGCGCGCTATTTTGAAGTGCGACTCCTATTAGAAAACAATGAGTTATCTAATAGGAGGAATATTGCATGGGAACGGTATATACGCAACTGAGCTTACAAGAACGGCGCAGGATCGAAGACTGGTGGCTTGCAAAGGTCCCTGTCGCTGAGATGGCGCGCGTTTTGAAGCGTCACAAGTCGACGATATTCCGAGAGATCAAACGCAACTTCTGGGCCGATGATGCCTTTCCCAAGAAGTACGCGGGATACTTCGGCATGGCAGCACACCAGCGCACGCAGCAACGCCGTTCCACGCAACGCAAGCTGATCAGACATCCCGATCTGTGCAAGCGCGTCATCGAACGGATCAAGCAAGGATGGACGCCCGAGCAGATCGGCAACCGGATGATCTATGAAGGTGCTACGCTACGCGTCTGCCAGGAGACGATCTACCGCTACATCTATTCTAAGGAAGGCATGGACCAAGAGCTCTGGTGGTACTTGCCCGAACATCGGAAATCCCGCAGGCCACGCCGTGCCAGGAAGCGCCAGAAGCCCAAGTTCGACCGTGATGTCAGCATTCTATTCCGGCCAGATGATGTCGCTCACCGTCGCCAGTTTGGGCACTGGGAGGGAGATTTGATGCTGTTCAAACAGAAACTTGGGCAAACCAATGTCACCTCGCTGGTCGAACGTGTCAGCCGCTTCACCGTGCTGCTGAAGAACCCGAACAAGCGCACCAAGCCGGTGATGGGGAAAATTATGAAAGCCGTACGCGACCTGCCTCATCTGGCCCGCAAATCAATCACCTTTGATCGCGGTACCGAGTTCGTCAGCTGGCCACATTTGCAGGCCGAAATCGGGACGCAGACATGGTTCTGCGATCCTTCCAGCCCGTGGCAAAAAGGCACGGTCGAGAACACCAATCGAAGGG